>JAJFHW010000188.1 GCA_021775385.1 Hyphomicrobiales bacterium
TAGGGCTTTTTTGCTAAGATTTTCATAGAAAGCCTCAAAGAAGATTACTGCTTGTATGCATAAAATTTATTGTTTGAAGATATGTTCTTTTTTCTATAGTTTGCCAGAATTATATTTGAAGCCTCAGTAGGCTATGATTTTAAGAGATATGAACTTTAACCAAAATTAAAGTTAGTTCCGCAAAACCGGCATTGTTATTCGTTTTTAATGATACTGCGCAGGTAATTGGTGTATTTTAGAGCACAGAATAAGCTCAAAATTTCCCAAGAATGGGATTGTTTTAGAAAGGCGTAAGTGACGTGAACTGGATTAACAATGTTGTCCGTCCCAAAATTCAGGATATTCTCTCAAAGCGAGAAATGCCTGATAATCTTTGGGTTAAGTGCCCGGAGAGCGGACAGATGGTCTTCCACAAAGATTTGGAGGCCAACCAGTTTGTTGTACCCGTTTCTGATTACCATATGCGCATGTCTGCGCCTGATCGCCTGAAAGACACCTTTGATGATGGCGAGTATGAAGAAATTGAATTCGCTGAAGTCGCCCATGATCCTTTAAAATTTCGCGATGAAAAGAAATATGTCGACCGTTTAAAGGACGCCAAAGCCAAAACAGATCTCAAAGATGCTGTGCTTGCTGGTATTGGCAAAATTCACGGTATGGATGCTGTAATTGCGTGCCAGGACTTTAACTTCCTTGGTGGCTCTCTTGGAATGGCTGCTGGCGAGGCGATTGTTACCGCTATGCTGAAAGCCGTTGAACTTGAAGTTCCGTTTATCATGTATGCCGCCTCTGGCGGCGCGCGTATGCAAGAAGGTATTTTATCTTTAATGCAAATGCCGCGCACAACTGTTGCTGTGCAACGTTTGCGTGAAGCCAAACTTCCTTATATCGTTGTGTTTACTAACCCTACGACAGGTGGTGTTACAGCCTCTTATGCCATGCTTGGAGATGTACATATTGCTGAGCCTGGTGCTCTTATTTGTTTTGCTGGTCCACGGGTTATCAAGCAAACTATTCGCGAACAATTGCCTGAAGGCTTCCAGCGCGCTGAATATTTATTAGAGCACGGCATGGTTGATATGGTTGTTCATCGTCATCAAATGAAAGACAAGCTTTCTTCTCTTTGTCATATTTTGATGAGAGAGCCGGTTCCAGTTACCGAGTCTGCAAGGGAAGAAAACGACGCCCTTGCAAATGGTGCTGCCGTAGCTGAAACAGTTGTTTCTTCAGATGATAGCGATGCTGAAATCATTTCAGTGCAATCTGATGAGCCTGCTATTGATGTTGATATTGAAAGCGGCGATGAGCTCCTGCTAGAGCAACCGGATGTTCCAAACGATGAGAGTTCTTCAAAAGGCACAGCGGATAAGTCAACGTCTTAAGTCTCTTTTAGATAACTCTCTCTTACATAAGTCTCCGGGACATAAGTATCTGGGACATAAGTATCTGGTTCTTAAATCAATGAAATCTTGATGATCAATTAAATAGTGCAAAAGGCCTCAATGAGACGTTCAGAAACTTTGCTCAAAGAGATGCATGAGTTGCATCCCAAGTTAATCGATCTTTCACTTGACCGCATTTTCAATTTGCTCGAAAAGCTTGGGAACCCTCATGAGGCTCTGCCACCTGTCATTCACATTGCCGGGACAAATGGCAAAGGCTCTGTTCTGGCTTTTTTAACGGCTATTTTAGAGGCGCATGGTGACAGGGTGCAGCGGTTTTCTTCTCCGCACCTGGTATCTTTTCATGAGCGGATTAATCTCCCGTTTGAGGAAGACAATCAAGTTAAAACGTCTTCCATTTCTGAAGAGCAGCTGGTTGATGTACTTGAGCGCACAAAAGATGTAAACGGTGATGATCCGATTACATTTTTTGAAATTACGACGGCTGCCGCCTTTCTTGCCTTTTCAGAAACTAAGGCCGATTGGTGTTTGTTAGAGACAGGGCTTGGTGGGCGGTTAGATTCAACGAATGTCATTGCCTCTCCAGCAGCAACCATCCTTTCACCCATTTCAATTGATCATACGAAATTTCTTGGCGAGACCATTCGGGAAATAGCACGAGAAAAAATTGGGATTTTAAAGGCGAATTCTCCTGTTTTTGTTGGCCTTCAGGAACCCGAACCTCTTGAATTAATAGAACAACGCGCCGCTGAAATTTCGGCTCCTTCCTACATACGTGGGCAGGACTATGATGTTTATGCGCAACGTGGCCGGTTGGTTTATTCCTCACCTGATGCGTTGTTTGACCTGCCTTTGCCACGTCACATGCTTGGTCGGCATCAGATTGAGAATGCGGGTCTTGCCATTTGTGTTGCTCAAAACTTATTAAAAGAACGACTTGACCCGGACGCCCTTGCAACCGCGATGAAAACCGCCCTTTGGCCCGCGCGCATGCAACGATTACAGGCAGTAGACTACTCTCCGCACTTGAGACAAGAAGATGAGCTTTGGCTTGATGGTGGACACAACCCTGCTGCGGCTTTGGTACTAGCCGACATTCTTGGCGATTTAGAAGAGCGCGTTTCGCGCCCACTTCACATCATTATCGGAATGATGGACGGAAAAGATGTTCGCGGGTTTTTAAAGGAATTTCTTGGGCTTGCTTCGCAAGTTATTGCTGTTCCTATCCCGGGTGAAGAAAATGCCCTGAACCCAGATAGACTTGCTGACTTAGCCTGTGAAATGGGATTTGAATCTGAAAGTGCAGCGACCCTTGATGACGCTTTACAGATTAGCGCAGAAGGCCGACATGAAGGTGTGCGCGTATTGATTTGCGGCTCACTTTATTTAGCCGGATATGTTTTGAGTTTGCAAGAAACTAACTAGCTGACTAGTCAATTTTTCTTGTTTGCATCCTGCCTTAAGATATACATCTACTCCTATTTCTGACATCCCGTAAATGGGACGGGTTCTTCAAGGACATAGTTTTCTTCTATCTCTGCTACGCTGTATCCTGCAACTGCTTGGTGAGTTGGTTCAATCTTAGTTTTGACTATAGATTTGTCACACAGAATTACTTTAGGGAAGTCGTTTGTTTTTTCTATTTCTAATGTGTAACTTCGGCTTCGCTTAAACCTCTTTCCCTCACGATAGAATTCCTCCACCATTGGGGCCTGACAGCAACCACCATTCCAAATTTGGATGATGTTTACAATCTTGCCAACCTTATTGAATAGGTAGATTGTCTCAAAACTACTGTTCGTATCTTCTCCCATAAAGGAGACCATTATTTTTGAATGATTAGCAGATATAGCTGCCTTCAATGACATTGGCGAAGACATGAGCAAAGACAAAGCAGGTAAGGCCAGAAAACTAACCCAGAGAATAAAATGAATTCTACGTTTAATCATTTAACAACTCACCTGTACAAAAATCAGTGCTCTATTTTATCAAATTACTTTTGACAGTTTTAAAAGGTGGATAGCAACGAACTTACAATACCCCTTCGAATGATTTTCATTTTTCGAAGGGAGTTAATATAAAGGTTTATTACTGCACCTCCGATGACCTCCGACAACCTGTAGTACGGGCCCATCTCTGGCGCTTTAACGCTCTAGCACAAGCTATAGTCCATATTATGTTGTTAGTGTCTGAATACACTTTAGAAGTTCCTGTTCTAAATCATCACCCCGACATATATCACCATGACAGGGGATGAGTACATTCGGACTGTATATCGATACAAAATCATTTGCCCATTCCTGGTATTTTTCTCTATCCTCAACCCCATAGCTCGGAAATGTTTTGAGCAGCTGCGGGGTGCCATTTTCTTTTTTATTTTTCAATATTTTTGGACCACAGAACGCATCTACTACTATAAGGGCTATATTCTTTCCCTCTTGAATACAAAACCAAACTTCCCCTGTCTTTAATCCAGCAGGCTCAACAATTGTTATTTTTTTGGGGAGCTTCTTCTCTAGTTCATCAAGTGTATTTATACTTAAGCCCGTTATCTTTTCTAGCCGGGGTATGGCATTTGCGGATGCACAAAACTGCGCATTTGGAAATCGAAGGGATGCACCTTTAACCCCTTTGTTGTGATAGTGGTTTGGGGCTACAATAAATTTGACTTCAGCCACACTTTCCAGTTCTTCCCAAGCTTCTTCTGAAGTGTTTGCAAGAGGACTTACCAAGCATAAGCTTTTACTTGAAAGTTTGAGTGCAATTGAGCGCAAGTTTCCATTTGTTGCTTCATATAAATTGTTAAATGGACTTAGCTTTTGAAATGTAATTTTGTTTGCCACTTGAGAAACACTCCCATAATTTTATACGTCTCTTTTACTCAAGTTTTATTTTTCCGAAATCTATATTTCTCATTTAATTATTAAGAATGTAAAAATAAAGTATAGACCTTACGTTAATCTTCAGACTAACCCCGAATATATTACATACGCTTTTAATTTCTCAAATAAAAATGAAATTTTATTGCAGGCTTATTACATTAGATTGCATTTTTTCGTCTTAAGATATGCTCCTGACATAATGCAAAAAAGTTTTTTGAAGGGAGCAAGTATGACTGATACGGAGAATAAGAAGGGTAGCAGTGAAGTGACTATTACCAGACGTGAAGGAGTTTTTGCTATGGGGGCAGCAGCTGCTTTGAGTATGCTAGGTTCCAGCTCTGCCGTGGCAAAAGAAGTTGCCGGAGAATTTGACCAGTCCAACATCAAATGGAATAGCTTAGAAGGTATTGATAATCTTTGGTACCACATAGTCAGGGTCGACCTACAAAACAAAGTGGTCGACATAATCTTAAAGTTTGCAGCAAACAAGAAGGTCGTTCTGCACCGACACCACGCAGATTATAGTACGTTTATCATACAAGGTGAATTACGTCTTTATGACAAGGATGGTGCTCTCAAAGAAATCCGCCCAACGGGAAGTTATGTACAGAAGAAAGCTGGTGGACCTCCGCATGATGAAGGTGGAGGAGACGTGGATTGTATTGCCTGGTTTAGTAACTGGGGGACTGATGGCGTTATTTATGAAGTTCTGGATGCTGAATTGAAAACCACAGCAAAGCTAGAATTCTTGGATTTTAAAACTTTATTCGAGACTCAGGAAAAACCAATACAGCCTTTTATTCCTGGATAGTAAATTAAATAAAGCACACCTTCTTATTAACTCGGCTGGTGTGTTTTTTCGATCATTGTTATCTCGTTAGGTTTCGTTTGCTTGCCC
>JAJFHW010000189.1 GCA_021775385.1 Hyphomicrobiales bacterium
AGCTAAAACAGCGCATAAAAACGGAACGACCCTAAAACAAGAAGCACTAAATCTTGGATTTGTAACTTCAGAAGAGTTTGATGCCATCGTTCGTCCAGAAGATATGATCGGCCCCAAATAAAACTAAACAAGCGCGGTTGCCTGTGGGCAATCTAAAGCGCAATTAAACAAACACGGTTGTTGCTTGCGGATGCTAGTGCGCAACTGAAGGCACACTGAAAAGAGCAACCTGAAACGCAACTAAAAAAGTTTGGCTCAAATAAAAAAGCGTGAGGAAATCATACCCAATCACTTATGAATTTGAGCCAGCTTTATCTTTTAAACTTGAACCCTAACCCCTCCCCGGAGTTTTTTAAAAATTAAAGAATGCAAGACATCCCCAAAAAAAGATCTCTTACCTTAAAAGGACACCGCACCTCCATATCACTTGAAGACGCATTTTGGTCTGCCCTCAATGATATCGCTGGCAAACAAACCAAATCAATTTCAGAATTGGTCGAATTAATAGATGAAACAAGAGGTGAAGCGGGGCTATCCAGCACCATTCGCATTTATATTCTTCAATATTATCGAAGTCAGTTGGCTGCGGTTTAAACTAAACAAACCACGGAACTAGCAACACAAAAAATATCTCAGCCTTTTGGACCTTAAGTTGCCCACAAGCAACCGGTCCAAGGCTGAGAGCCACGGCGTTTTCGCGGTCACAGATGGACAACGGAAGCACCACTAAAATGAATATCGTGAGAACAATAAATACAAGCTATACGAAGAAGGAGTGTTGCCCTTCTTCAGGACAACAGGACATGGCGCAGCGTCAGCTAAGCCCGGCGCGTTGCGCCGCCCCCTCGCAGGCCTGCCGCAATAGCGGCAGAATAACCATGAGAGAGAGAAACAAAAAAACTACTTACTCAATCAACGATGGTAAATCGGTTCGGTTTAAATCATCAAATTTTTCTTGTTCTTTTTTAAGTCGCGCTTTTTCTTCATTTATTCTTTTTAATTCTTCTTCAGCCTGCCGGCGTTCTTCTGCAAGTCGCCTCGCTTCTTGCTCAAGCTTGATTTTTTGAAGACTGCGCAATTCTCTCTCTTTATGTCTCAACGTTAGAAAACGCTCAAACTCATTCACATCCAATTGAGATTGAAACCCTGCAACAGACTGAAAATCCCCTTGAACTTTTCTCAAGACACCGGGTATCTTTCCAATCGATTTTCGCTGTTCAGGTTGAATATTCCAATTACCAACCCAGCTTAAATCAACCAGCTTTAATTCAGCTTGCAGACCAATTACTCCAGGGCGAATACCAAAATCTATTTGGCGTAACTTCACAGCACCATCAAGCAACTGCAATCCCAAATCAAGCGAACTAAATTTTAGTGGTTTCACCGTCTCTATAACAGAAGCTAAGTCTTCTTTTAACTGCTCGGCATCACCACTTTCAGATTGTAAAAAGCGTTCAGCCAACTGCCTTAATAAAACAGGGTTTACTTGCCGCAAAGCGCCATCACTCAGTTTTAAAAACCCCTCCCCAATTAAACTCGAAACCAATGCTTTAGGACTTGATCCAGCTCCGCTTAATGAGAGGTTAAAAGAAAATTCACCCGTACCAATACTTGCTTCTTCAGCTGCACCAATTTCTTCTAGTCGAGCTTTATCAAGTGATAAAACACCATTCAAACTATAATCTTCACCCTGTTCCCTTAAGATACCTGAAGCTTTAAAAACACCTCCAAGGCTTTTTCCTTCAATTTTCACAATCTCAATGTGATTTGGATGAACGCGCCACCTCACCTCTGCATCAGATAAACTTAACCGATCTGAAAGTTGCAATTCACCAGTACGAATAGAAAAATCACCAAGCCCAGATACCCCAACATCTGATGTAACCGTTTTGTTAATCTTGCTAGTTCTACCAATTGAAAATGGCTGATTAGACCAAACACTTTTCAAAACATGGGTCGCCCCATCAGATTTATTGTCGCGCATCTCTAAGTTTGCAACTTGTACTCCTCGACGCTTTCCATCATTAGACGTTTGTCTTTGCAAACCACCAAGTAAAGTTTGTAAATCAAGTCGCTCGGTCGCAAGAGCCAAACGGTATCGCGGCTGACCATCTTTTTCTTCAAAAAGCCCGGTACCAATAACTTGTGTTTCCCCAATAGCAATTTTCAAATCACTTAAAGCAAAACCATTTTGAACTTTAGAAAATTGACCTCTGGCTCTAAAGGCTTGCTTCTCATTTTTTTCAGAACCATCTTTAGACTGACCAGATACCAAACGATCTACCAGGTGAGGAGCCAGATGCCCTAAACCAAACATAGCCAAAACATCACTAGCCTTTTTACCACTGACTAAAACTTCTCCATCAGAAGTTAACTCTGTCTTCTTTAAAGAAAATTGGCCTTCATAAGATGCCGTCATCACCTCATTTGCTAGTTTTACTTGACCACGAAACCCTTTATTCGCAGTTCCGCTAGCAGTAAACGTCACTTTTGCAGGGCCAAACTTTTCATAGCCGTCACGTCTCTCAATTGAAAACGGTAAAAATTTAGAAGCAAGTAAAGCCCCGTTAGGATTTTCCATACCACCAAGAATGGTCATCACGCCTTCGGTTGAAGAAGCCCCTTCAAGAGGGATAAAAACAGAAAAAGCCGTATCACTTCCTCCCATCTGGCCATCAAATCGGTAATGCGTATATTCAGAAGAAATCTCTCGCCGCACACCAAACCTTAAGGGATAGAAGTTTTCACTAACAACATTTGAAATCTGATAAGTCTTGTCTAAACCTGAAATACCAATGAGCTCTTTCAGTGCGACTTCACTAAGAACCTCAATGAAGAACTTATCTTCTCCATCTCTTTTACCAGTCCTATCACTAACATCAGTGGCGTCAGTGCGTCCATTTTCATAAACTAATTTTAAACCCTGCTCACTAACACCAGATAAACTTTCAACAAAAGAGCCAGCCGCTTCATCACGCCAAACAAACCGTACATCATTCTGCACACTGTCATTGAAAATCACTTTTTGGGCAGAAAGCTCGATTGTAGTTTTTAAAGAGCTGCCGGCTTTATCCTTTGAGACCTTAGATTTTTGGCTTTGAAAAAAATCAGAAAATTTAGTTTCAAATTCCTTCAAACTAATTTGTTCCCCTAAGACATCTTCAATTCTCAAAGGACCAGAGCGCAAAGAAAGTTTCATTTCAGAGCCGCGAGCATCACTCACTTGCTTTAAATAAGACAAATCACCACGCAAAGAAGAACGCCCCAGCGCACCCTGAAGACCGTTTAAATAGAAGCTTTCTCCCTCAGAAACTATCGTTCCTGAAAGCATATATTTCCCACGCCCAAGCTTTTGATCCCCTGTATAAGAAGGAACAGCCCAGCGCATAAATTCTTGAAACTGCAATCCACGCAAATAAAGCGAACCACTAAAAAATGCGCGATCTTCTTTTTCTGAAAAATCCCCAGAAACACTCAACCGACTGCTTCCTGCCATACGCCCCGTTAAATCTTCAATGCGAATTCGACCATCACGGCCCTTCACTTGCAAAGAAAAATCCCGTACATCTCCTTGGCCCAAATAAATTTGTGCAACCTTTGCCGTAAAATCAATACGCTCAAAAAATTTAGCTTGGTTAAGAAGTAAATCATTGAGTTTAGATAACGCAGCACCTGGTGCCACATGGAGAGAAGAACTCAATTGCGAATTCGGAGAAACAGAAGTAGAACCGCCCCCCTCTAATGCAGAAAGGGCTGAGTTTAAATCAATCACCTGACCATTAGCTGTACCAATAAGAGCTAACTCATCTCTCCAGTTAATTTCCAGTTTCCCCCGTACAGTTTGAGGCCGGGCTAAACTACCTGTTCGAATTAAAATATCAGTGAGCTGTGCCTGAGTAGAAAGAACATCGAGCTTCGATGTGAAAAAGACCTTATCTCCTTTCACACCAACTTCATTTAATTTCGTTGTTTTTATTGTTGTTTTTTCAGAACTATCTTCTTTTAAAGGGTCATCATTCTTCTCAGATTCGGGCGCTTGCTTCTTCACAGATAGAGGCGTTTGTCTACCAATGCGCCCCAATTCTGCTTTTAAAGTCCCCTGAGCAAACCAGGCACCGTCCTTAGTCCCAACCTGTCCATCAAACTCAATTTGTCGATCAGATTTAGGCGTGGTCACCTTTCCTTGCACAGGAAATATCGCCTGCCTCAACTCTTTTTTCAAAGCAGAAAGCTTAGTCAACTCACCCACCGCAAGGCGAATAAAGTGAGGCGTATCTTTCGTTAAATATTTTCCATTAAAATAAAACGGCCCCTTTAATGTAACAGCAGAAAGAACTCCATCAATATTCTGCATATCAAACGAACGCATTCTTAAAGTGTTTTTCATTTTAGTTCGTTTTTTACTCACTCCCCTTTTCACATTTGAGCGAGAGGCAGACAGCAACTGAAGAGACCCATTTTTAATCTTAACATTACGAAGAGAAATCAAATTAGGACTAAGCTGAAATCCAGAAATAGCAGCCTCTTGTACAGAAACTTTACCATCTTTCTTATTCTCAGGCGCTGGCCTGCGTTTAGCCTGCTTACCAACATCAAAAGAAGGTCGTCCGTTTTTATCAAATTGCAAAAGAAGCTTAGGACTATCAAGGGTCACAGTGCTTGCTTCTACAACACCTTTCAACAAAGGTGGCACAGCAACCCAAAGCGTCAGCTCTTTCACTTCAAGAACTGGTTTCCCGCTATTCCCACTTTCACCTATCCGCAAATTCTCTGCACTCACAAAAGGAGCTGGCAATAACCGCACATTCAACCGGCCATCAAGCTCAACCTTGCTTCCCATAATCTCGGAAAGACGCACTTCAAAATCAGCGCGATAATCATCCCAATTAATGAGCAAGGGAACCGTAAACAAAGCGGTTAAAATCAAAATCATAAAAGCTGCTATGGCAGTAAGTAGATTATTCAAGGCACTGTTCCTTAAAACCGGCAGGTACTTAGCAGGCAATAACTAAAAAATATCATTCAATTGAGCATAAAACGAACTGAAAACATCAACAATATTCCAATCCATCAAAATTTCTGCATTAATAATAAAACGCTACCTGCTGGTTGCTTTTTGCGGATGCATAGTAGGCATCTGAAGTAAACCTTGCGGATACCAAGTGGGCATCTGAAGCAAACATTGCGGATGCCAAGTGGGCATCTGAAGCAAAGAAAAGGCAACCTGAAGGCACACTAAGATAGTATCAAAATAACAATTTACATCATTATCATCTATTTCAGTCATAAATTTGAACAAAGATCAATATTTAGAGCGTGTTGAGTAAAAATGGATGCATAGTAGGCATCTAAAATTCAAAAAGTAGGTGCCGATTTTTCGAAAAAAACTTGCTGAAACAAAAAACTTAAGAAGCCGATAGATCAATATTTGAGAGCCCCAATGACAAAACAAAATTACTATATAAGAAAGTTAAAATGGGCTCTAAAATACAAATCTAGAGGCTTAAAACCCGTTTATAACGAATTATACTATGATCGCATAGCA
>JAJFHW010000190.1 GCA_021775385.1 Hyphomicrobiales bacterium
GTAAGCATTAGTATCGATGAGAATAGATGCGTACTAAGACACTAATTTAATAGAGAAAATTCAGAGGAGTTAGCAGTGGTGAGAACTTAGAGCGGCTGATTTGTAATCAGTAGGTCGGGTGTTCGAATCATCCAGCCGGCACCATTTTAAAACTTATTTTTTTCCAACAAAATAATGAAACATCCACATTTGAAAAGCCTTTTTTTCGTAAGAAAATTCAAGGCTATTTTGTGCAAAAAAGTCACTAATGAAGTTAAACTCATCAGTTATCAACACAATTGACCAAAAACGATATTGTATCACCCGCATGTAATACATAGAGTGTTCACAAATTAGTGCTGCGTAATTATATACCACAACCAATTAAGGTTTTATGATTATGAACAAGCGCATATCATTCCTATTACTTTCTTCTTTATTTTTAATTGCCTCATCATCTCTCTCATTCGCTTCAGACCACACGGCTCATGAAACCTCAGCTTTATCAGATACAGCTGTTCAGGTTGAAGCAAGCGTCGGCCACTTTGAAATAGAAGACGATTTTGGAGATACTGATGGCCAATCAATTAATGCAACTGGCTCCTTCGCATTTAACCTCCTTAGGGCTCACATCCAACTCGACAGCATGCTTCGTTACGAAGATGGAGACGGATCAGTTACAACCTGGGGCCTTGGCGGTCACTATGGGTTAAGAGACGAGAATAGAGGACACGTCGCTCTAAACACTTCATTCAACCGACTTAATGCATCAGATAATTTAAACTCAAAATTTTATCGGATAGGTGCAGAAGGTGAATACTTCTTTGACCGCTTAACAATCGGCGGAGCCATTGGAGCGCTTCATGTAATTATAAATGATGAAGATGGAAGAGATAGCGGCGAATTACACTATTATAAGGGCGCAGTTCGTTACTACATTAGAGATAACCTAAAAATTGAAGGTTCATTTGGCCGCGTCAAAGCTGAGGGAGAAGATGGGGAAATCGACTACACTCACTTATTAGCTGAGTATGGCTTTGCAGACCGCCCTATAACACTTTTCACCCGTTGGAATGGTCTCTTTATTGATGATGGTGATGGCGATGAAGTTGACACTCACCAATTTTTAGTCGGCTTTAAAATGAACTTTGGCGGTGCTCGTAATGAGACAATAAAAACCAATGATCGCAGATATTTTTCTGATAGATGCCTCTTCGAAAACGTAGCAGCCATCTGCTAAAAACGAATACATCCTTGCAATCGAGAATAAAGCCTCAATCAAAAAATTGATTGAGGCTTTATTATTTGTACCGGACAAAACACCACCATGCTAATTATGTGGTTCCTATAGAAACATAACTCATTCACCAAATAAGTTATGATAGCGAAACATCATAAAAAGGTAGTCCAATGTTAAACCTCTATTATGCAAAAGGAACAGCAGCTCTTGCTCCTCATATAATTATAGAAGAAATCGGCAAAGAATACGAAGCAACTTTTGTCGACTTTTCTAAAGCCGAGCAAACCAGTCCGGAATTTCTAAAACTCAATCCAAAGGGACGTGTCCCAGCGCTCATCACACCAAAAGGAATATTGACGGAAACGCCAACAATTCTAACCTACCTAGCCAACACAAACCCGGATTTATCATTAGCACCAACAGATCCATTCGAATTCGCCAGGGCTCAATCATTCAATGATTATGTAAATTCAACAGTTCATGTCATGCACGCTCATGGCAAACGAGGCGCGCGTTGGGCAGATGATATAGCCGCTCACGAAAGCATGAAAGCAAAGCTTACTGAGAATATGACTGAGTGCGCCAAAATGATAGAAACACACTTCCTAACTGGCCCCTTTGTCCTGGGTGATAACTTCACAATATGCGATCCATATCTTTACCTAGTGACCAGGTGGCTTGTTGATGATGATGTCACTCTTGATGCTTTCCCCAAAATCAGTCAGCACCGAGACCTAATGAACCAAAGAGCCTCTGTAGCAACGGTGATAAAATTGCATGATTAAATAATAAAGATAGACTGGCCCATAAGCATATTTCAGTTTTGATTATGGGCCAGGCACCACACACTCAGGCTCTTTAACCCCGCAAGAAATCACCTAGTAGCCAAACCAGTGAAATAGATCATAAAGAGGAAGAACTAGACCTCCCAATTAAGTTCAATTACTTTATCTTCTAAAGCGTTCTGCCTTAAAGTGGTTACCGGTTTTAGGAAAAAAGGAACGCTTAAACAAAAACCTAGAGCATTTCAATAAATACATCAAAAAGTGATATGCTCTAGAAAATTTGCTTATCTCAAGATCATGAGACAACAAAACGAGGGAACAAGCATGGAAAAGATCATCAAAGAAATTGTAACTTTTCTCACCGAAGGAATTGCGATTACTCTCAAATTTCTTCAAATGGTCTGGACCTGGTCCTTTGGGCAAATCATTGAAATTTTTCAATCAAACTGGCAAGCACTCCCCGTTTGGAAAATCGTTATCCTCGTGCTCACAATAGGCGTCATTTCCTATTACCTCTATACAGCAGCCAGACAAATTTGGAGCGCAACAGAAGATGTCTTCAAAGCATTTGTAACCTTACTCAGCGCCTTTGTCAGTGTCCTGCCATACATCGTCATTTCTGGTCTTGTAGCCTTTGGTGGTGGGTATGTTATTCAGAATATAAATTTCTAATAATTGTACATCCAGGTGAAATTTAAAGACTATGCAGCCTCAACATTGTCTAAAAATCTGTTAATCTCTAATAACAACTCATCAGTGTTTTCAGAAACCCCTTTTGCAGCCGAAAGTACTTCACCTGCTGATTGATTAGTTATCCCAACAGTCTCCGAAAGGTCATTCATGTTATCTGTAACAGCTCCTGTTCCTTCAGCAGCTTTTTGTACACTGTCTGAAATTTCATTAGTTGCCACACCCTGCTCCTCAATTGAACCCTCAATAGCCGAAGTATAACTATTCACGTCCCCCATAGTTTTGGTAATAGATTGGATGGAATCAACTGCTTCAGTTGTTGATGCTTGAATCGCAGTAATATGAGTTCTAATCTCATCTGTTGCTTTAGAGGTCTGAGTAGATAATTCTTTTACTTCTGCAGCGACAACTGAAAAGCCCTTACCCATTTCTCCAGCACGTGCAGCTTCAATAGTCGCATTTAATGCTAATAAATTCGTTTGTTCAGCAATCTCCTGAATAAGGCCAATGACATCACCAATTTTGCTCACAGCTTCAGCCAAAGACGAAACATTCTTATTTGCTAAATTAGCACCCTTACTAGCCAAATTGACAATATTGGTAGTTTCAACAACTTGCCCACGAATATCTGAGATTGAAGAAGAGAGCTGCTCAGCAGCAATTGCAACAGAATTCACATGATCTGTTGCTTGTTGACTAGCATTTGTGGCTCCAGTCGCTCTTTCTGAACTTTCACTTGCAACTTCAGAAAGAGAGTGTGCTGTTCCTTCCATTGCACGAGCTTTGTCAGAAACTGATTCAATTAACTTCAAAACAATTTCGCGAAATCCATCCGCAAGCATCTTAAATTTCTTCTGACGTTCATCACGCGCATTGTCACGTTTAACTTGATCTGCAGAGAGCGATAATCTTTCTTCACTACGCTTCTTTAAAATTTCAACTGACTGAGCCATCCTCCCAATTTCATTCGACCTGTTCACATATGGTACTTCAACAGCTAAATCATCTGAAGCAATTCTACGTGTAATATCAGTTAGTTTTAATATAG
>JAJFHW010000020.1 GCA_021775385.1 Hyphomicrobiales bacterium
TCAGGATTCCTCTTTTCTCAAAAGAAACCACAAAGCGTCACTGATTGGCCTGCCGCTGCCACAGTGTGCAACTGCACGGGCGTAACCCGCGGACAAATTGGGGACGCCATCTCTCAGGGCTGCGTCACCTTTGATGCAGTAAAGAGAGAAACAAGCTGTTCGACCGTTTGCGGCAGTTGCAAACCCCTCATTCACGAACTACTAGCAGGAAAACCAAAATATGAACCAATTGAATGGATCAAACCGGTTCTCATTGGCTCTGCGCTAGCATTACTAGCAGCACTCATCACCCTCATTGCCCCAGGCCTTCCAGCCAGAGACAGTGTCATCCCAGATTTCACAATCGATATGCTCTGGACAGATGGATATTATAAACAAGTAAGCGGATTTACACTTCTTGGGCTATCAGTCATCGCCGCCATTCTATCACTACGAAAAAATATAAAGGTCCTCTCCTTTGGAGCTTATTCAGGCTGGCGCGCTTTTCACATCATCATTGGTCTTTTAGCTGCGTTTATTCTGTTTCTTCATACTGGGTTTCATCTGGGTGAAAATTTAAATTTTTGGTTGATGTTGAGCTTCATCGCTCTTGGATTAACAGGCGCATTAACAGGTCTCTTAAAAGCAGGCGAACATCGCTTATTAGAGAAAGGCGTGCGTTTAAATAATGAAGCCCCAGCAAAAATAACATTTTGGCTACATATCATTACCTTCTGGCCACTGCCCGTCTTGTTAGCTCTTCATATTCTCACCGTGTATTATTATTAAAGGAGCCTCTGTGAATGTCTCGTAATATTCTATTTTGGCTGCTTTGGCTCATTGGCACGATAGCTATAGGCGGCTACCTAACCACAACAATGTTTTATAATGGCGACCGTTCATCTCTTCTCATTGGTAAAACCACAAGTGGCCATCATCAAATTAAACTCTCATGTAACACCTGTCACGGCAATGGCTTTACAGATGGAGATACAATTCAAAAAGCATGTCTCAGCTGCCATGAAAACGAACTTAAGGTTTCAAAAGACAGTCACCCAATTAAAAAATTCAGAGACCCAAGAAATGCAGCTCGCCTCGAACAATTAAACGCAATGAAATGCGTAACCTGCCATACAGAACACAAACCAGAACTCATCAGCTCAATGGGTATGGGCGTCACCATTCCTAAAGATTACTGTTTTAAGTGCCATGCAGATATCGGTAAAGACCGCCCTCTAACCCATAAAGACTTGAACTTCGAAGGCTGCGCCAGTTCCGGTTGTCACAACTATCATGACAACCGCGCTCTTTACGAACGGTTCTTGGAAAAACACGCCAAAGAACCTGAAATGAAGTTAACGCAGCTCATAAACAATTTAAATTATGAAAAACTCAGCGAAGAATATGGTGGCCTAAAACGCGGCGCCCCATTAAGCCCAACTGACGCTAACGCCCCCAAAGAACACATTAATGAAAAACTATTAGACACATGGCATGATGATGCGCATGCGAAGAACGGTGTAAATTGTTCCTCTTGTCACCAACCTAAAGAAGAAAAACAAGCATGGATCCAAAAGCCAGACGCCTCTATTTGTGCTAGCTGCCATAAAGAAGAAAACAAAAGCTTCCTCTCAGGCAAACACGGCATGCGCTTAGCACCAAATATGCTGCAATCTAAAGCAGATCCATTCGGATTGTTTAAAGAAAAGAAACTCTCCCCGATGCGCCCAGAGCGAGCACGCTTACCCATGAAGCAATCGGCTCATGGTACGGAACTGACTTGTAATAGCTGTCACTCCGTTGGAAAGAGCAATCATAAGTTCAATATACAAAAAGCAAAAGTTCAAGCTTGTCTTTCATGTCACGATGATGATCACAGCAAAGCATACCTTACTTCACCACATCACGATCTTTGGCAAAAGGAACTAAAAGGCGAGCTTCCAAAAGGCTCTGGTGTCACTTGCGCAACCTGTCATATGCCACGCATAGCCGTTGAAGATGAATATGAAAACGAGGTTTTCATCATCAATCACAACCAAAATGACAACCTAAGGCCAAATGAAAAAATGATCCGCTCTGCCTGCTCATCATGTCATGGCCTGCGGTTCTCAATCGATTCCCTAGCGGATCAAAAGTTAATAAAAAAGAATTTCCATGGTCGTTCAGCCTTCAAAATAGAAAGTATTGATTGGGTTCTGAAACGGTCATCGAAACCGGAGGAAAACAAATGATTTCCCCCTCCCCTAAACTAAAACAAATGACTGCTGTTTTAAAAACATTAAAGGAGATTTACATGTTAAACTTTAAAACATCATTGAAAAAAACGGCCCTTTCACTGACAGCCGGCAGCCTTATGCTCGGCATGACAATATCAGGCACTGCAACTGCCAAAACCTTCGAACCACAACAAGTCACAGACATGCTGCACTTGGTTCTTGAGTCAGACAGAACCATCTACACCAAAAAAGTTGTGAAGAGATTAGCGAACAAGCACAAAGTCATCAAAGCCACTGAATCTTTTGAGGATGATAAAGCCTTGCCACTACCCGCCCAAATGTTCCGTTTTGGTTCAGAAGCAGTAGCGGATAAGACAGATAAATTTTCCTACTCTCTTCTCTCTCTTTGGCCCATTAACAAACAAAACAAACCAACAACAGATTTAGAGAAAAAAGGCCTTGAATATATCAACGCTAACAAAGGCAAAAACTTCTACGGCGAAGAAACTCTGGGCGGCAAAAAATATTTCACAGCTGTCTATGCAGACGTTGCTGTCGCAACACCTTGTGTTGGTTGTCACAACAATCACAAAGACACACCTAAAAAAGATTTCAAAATGGGTGATGTCATGGGCGGTGTTGTTATCCGTATCCCGCTACAATAATTAAAGATCAAAAAATTTACCTCTCTCATTGTCTAGTACAAAGAGAGAGGTTTAAAAATCAAACAAAGGAAAAATACAATGACACCAGAACAAGTTGAACTGGTTCAATCTTCATTTAAAAAAGTTGAACCCATCGCTTCAACCGCAGGCGATTTATTTTATGGGAAACTATTCGAAATCGCACCAGAAGTCCGCCCTATGTTTGCAGATAATATTGAAGACCAGCGCGACAAACTCATGTCAATGCTTGGAACTGCAGTCAACAATCTTCATCAAATAGAACAAATCATAGAGCCCGTTAAAACACTTGGTGCTAAACATATTGATTATGGTGTGAAAGATGAGCACTACGACAAAGTCGGCGAAGCCTTAATCTGGACATTACAAGAAGGCTTAAAAGACGATTTCACACCAGAGGTAAAAGACGCATGGGTCACAACCTACGGCACATTAGCTACCGTCATGAAAGACGCGGCCGCAGAAGCCTCTAAATCAAAAAAAGGATTTTTTGGAAAACTATTCGGAACTTAAATCTTTTCAAAATTAGCAACCCCAAATCTGTGACGGTTGCTAATGGGCAACTGAAGGAATATCAAAATAGTGCGCAAAAAACTACAGACCTCATAATTTATGAGGTCTTTTTTTTATAAATAGC
>JAJFHW010000191.1 GCA_021775385.1 Hyphomicrobiales bacterium
AAAAAAATGTCCAAAACAAAATGGGCATGAAAGCTTAAAGCAATGAATAAAAAGAAAACCCCGTCAAGAGCCAAAACAAAAGGCCCGGTAAACCAATCAAAAGGTCAAGCCAAACAATCAGCCTCATCAAAAAAACAAGAAACCAAAATTCAAAGTAGCGGGAAAAATCAGGGCGGCTCACCAGCTCAGGGAAAAAGAAATCTCAAAGTAAAAGTTAAATCGGCAAGAGGGCGCAAGATCTCATCTACTATGTGGCTTCAGCGTCAGCTAAACGACCCTTATGTCAAACGAGCAAAAGAAGAAGGCTTGCGGGCCAGAGCCGCTTTTAAGCTCATTGAAATCGATGACCAATTTGACCTCATTAAATCAGGAATGGTGATTGTTGATCTAGGTGCTGCTCCTGGCGGGTGGAGCCAGGTGGCCGCCAGACGTGCTAAATCAGAAGAAGGCAAGGGCCAAGTTGTAGCGATTGATATTTCTGAGATGGAGCCAATTCCTGGTGTTGAAATTATCCATATGGACTTCATGGAAGATGAAGCGCCAGATGAATTAAAAAAAGCATTAAAAGGCAACGCGGCTGACATTGTTATGTCAGATATGGCTGCTCCATCAACCGGCCATAAACAAACAGATCATTTGCGCATCATCGGCCTGGCTGAAGCAGCCCTTGAGTTTGCCATTGAAGTTTTAAAACCTGAAGGAATTTTTCTGGCCAAAGTACTACAAGGCGGCACTGAGCATGAGTTACTGGCGCTAATGAAAAAACACTTCAAAAAAACCCGCCACGTCAAACCAGACGCCAGCCGTGCAGATAGCTCAGAACTCTATGTTATGGCAACTGGCTTTAAAGGCCGAGAAAATTAAATTTAAAAAACATTTCGAGTGGTACTAATTAAAGTCCCACTCGAAAAATTTTGCAAAAGCCAATATTATTGAAGACCACTGATATTAAAGATCGATGTTATTGTAGAGAGCGATGTGTCGGTTTGGCGGGCTCAACACTATAATCATAAAAACCTTTTCCAGTTTTTCTACCAAACCATCCAGCTTCAACATATTTCACCAGCAATGGGCAGGGCCGATATTTCGTATCACCCAATCCATCATGCAAAACATTCATAATGGAAAGGCAGGTATCAAGTCCGATAAAGTCTGCCAGTTGTAGAGGCCCCATCCGGTGGTTGGCTCCTAGCCGCATAGCTTCATCAATACTCTCAGTTGTGCCAACACCTTCATAGATCGCATATACAGCTTCATTGATCATCGGCAATAGTAAGCGGTTCACGATGAACGCAGGAAAATCAGCTGAACTCACCGGAGATTTTTTAATAAGTTCAATAAGACCTTTTGCCGTTTGATAAGTTTCGTCATTCGTCGCAATGCCGCGAATGAGCTCAACCAGTTTCATCAAAGGAACAGGGTTCATAAAGTGAATGCCAATAAATTGCTCTGGCCTGTCTGTTCCAGCGCCAAGCTTGGTAATAGAAATCGAAGAGGTGTTAGAGGCAATAATAGCCTCTTGCTTCAGGCAGGGACAAAGTTGATCAAAAATCTTGGCCTTTAAGTCTTCTTTTTCTGTAGCAGCCTCAATCACCATGTCAGTCTGTTCAAAAAAATTATAGTCTGTGCCGGTTTCAATCAGCGTTAGAGCTTGTTTCGCCTGATCTTCAGAGATGATCTCTTTGCGAACTTGTTTACCAAGGTTGATTTCAATGTCTACAAGCGCTTTATCCAATTGAGCTTGATTGATATCAAGCAACTGAATTGAGCGGTTAGAAAGAGCGCAAACATGAGCAATTCCAGCGCCCATTTGTCCCGCACCTATAATTCCAATTTTGTCTAAATTTAATGGCATTCATTGTTCCTAAAGTATTGTAAAGAATGTTTATTGAACAAAAGTCTAGCATTGAAACAATCATATAAATTAAGAATAATTGTTTCAGTCAGGGCAAAAATAAATAATTAAGTTTCTAACTTGGCTAAAAAAGAGCTGATATAGCGAGATATAGGCGCAAAACGCTCTAAAATTAACGTCATTTGTAGGTTTTATGCCGTGAAATGACTTGGAGCTCGATAATTCCATTCTCTCTCTTTTCTTTTCTCAAACAAAGTGATAGAAGAACGAGCACATCAGGATAATTTGACGATCCGATGCTTGCACGAAGGAAATGACAAATGGCCTCTCACTCTGATTTTGGCTCAGATTTGAATAACTTACCAACCTCCCTAACATTTGATGACGTCTTATTGCGCCCTGGGCCTTCCGAGGTTATGCCAGGCCAGGTAGACCCATCTACTTATCTAACAAGTAAGATAAAGCTGAATATACCGATCATCTCTTCTGCGATGGACACCGTGACAGATGGTAATATGGCCATTGCCATGGCACAAGCCGGCGGTCTAGGTGTCATCCACCGGAATTTCACACCGACAGAACAAGCAGCTGAAGTTGCCAAGGTAAAAAAGTTCGAATCAGGCATGGTTATAAATCCTGTTACAATTGAACCAACAGATACCTTAAGTGACGCTCTAGCTCTGATGGATGGTCATCGCATTTCTGGCGTACCTGTTGTAGAAAAATCGGGCAAATTAGTTGGCATCTTAACAAACAGAGATGTGCGTTTTGCTGATAAAGAAGAACAACCCGTATCAGAGCTGATGACCAAAGAGCTCATCACGATCAAAGAAAATGTGAATATGGATGAAGCTAAACGCCTGCTTCACCAGCATCGCATTGAAAAACTACTTGTGGTCAATGATGACTATCACTGCACAGGCCTAGTCACAGTAAAAGATATTGAAAAAGCAAGACTACATCCAGATGCGACGAAAGATGATCAGGGCCGCTTAAGAGTGGCAGCTGCGACAACCGTTGGTGACGATGGCTATGAGCGCACAGAGCGCTTGCTAGATGCAGGTGTTGATATAATTGTAGTTGATACAGCGCATGGTCAGTCTAAAAAAGTACTTGATGTTGTTAGCCGGATTAAAAAAATTACAGGTAATATCCAAGTGATCGCTGGAAATGTTGCGACCGGTGAAGGCACAAAAGGCTTGATTGATGCAGGCGCAGATGCCGTAAAAGTCGGCATTGGCCCAGGCTCTATTTGCACCACAAGAATTGTCGCAGGCGTCGGTGTGCCACAACTTACAGCAATCGTTGAAGCTGTTGAAGTCGCCAATAAACATAACATTCCAATCATCGCAGATGGCGGCATTAAATTCTCAGGCGATATGGCAAAAGCGCTTGCAGCTGGTGCTGATTGCGTGATGGTAGGTTCGCTCTTGGCCGGTACTGATGAAAGCCCTGGCGAAGTTTTCCTTTATCAAGGCCGTTCTTATAAATCATACAGAGGCATGGGCTCCGTTGGGGCAATGGCAAGAGGGTCAGCTGACCGTTACTTCCAGCAAGAAGTCAACGATCAACTCAAGCTTGTCCCTGAAGGTATCGAAGGCCAAGTGCCTTATAAAGGCCCTGTTGGTTCAGTGCTCCACCAAATGGTCGGCGGCCTAAGAGCTGCTATGGGATACACTGGCGCTGCAACAATCAAAGAAATGCAACAAAAAGCAAGGTTTGTGCGCATTTCAAGTGCCTCTCTTCGTGAAAGTCATGCTCATGATGTGACAATCACAAGGGAAAGCCCAAACTATCCAGGCTCCTCTTAAACAAATAAGTTGCCTGTCTTTTCTTGTAAAAAGCCGCCCATTTGAAATACAAATGGGCGGCTTTTTTTGTGCGTGAAAACCAGTTCATAAAAAGAAACTTGTAAAATTAAAGTTACTAACGTAGTTTAATCTCTCAGACGGTAAATATTTTGTTGAGGGAGAGAATAGGATGAGTTTAATCACACCACTGTTGGTGCAAATTGCATTGACCTTTTTAGTGATGTTCACATTAGTCAGATTTCGCATTGTTGAAATCTTTTCAAAAAGAGTGAATGAAGATGACATACCGCTTAGAAAAGTAGAATGGCCAGAAAAAGCCACAAGGGCCGATAGTAATTTTCTCAGTCAATTTGAAATGCCAGTTTTATTCATCGCGCTAGTGATATTACAAGTAGTCACCAAAACAGATGACCAGCTACAGCTCTATCTAGCCTGGAGTTATGTAATTAATCGCATTCTTCATTACATCTTTCATATATTCGTTTCACAAAACACATTACGAACAGTGATTTTCACCATTTCAAGTACCATTCTAATGGTTATGTGGGTTCGTTTTGCGATTGCATTCTATGCCTAAAAACATTGCAGTCTTAAGAGTTGAGGAAAAAATATGGAATTACTACCCCCACTATTCGTGCAAGTCGCAATAACCTTTGTTTTATTGTTGGTAACGGCATTTTTACGGGTGAAATCGATTAAATCTGGCAAAGTTAAACCAAAGGATGTAGCTCTCGGACAACCGAATTGGACGGAAAAAGCCACAAAAGTTGGCAATTCTTATAATAATCAATTCCAAATACCTGTTTTGTTTTATCTGTTAATAGGGTTGTTGATGATTACCAATCTTGCAGACAGCACATTTCTTTATTGTGCATGGGGCT
>JAJFHW010000192.1 GCA_021775385.1 Hyphomicrobiales bacterium
AAACTCTCTGTCCCAACTAAGTTTTTAAGAAAATGGCTGGTTTCACACTATTACGATGTTGTAGTTAGAGTTGCATCCGAAGAATATTCAAAAACTGATCAAGCAGTTAGCTCTGCAACATTTAATGTGCGCCAACCTATCGCCGTTAAAGATGCTGGTGAAGTTGAGGTTTGCACGAAATCATCACCAACTAAACGCACGTCTGTTGGATCACCCGTTCAAGGTGGTGGGATCTTTAGCGATGGAAACAATGAGAACTTCACTGAATACGAAGGGTTTCAAGGATCTCCGCTTGATAAACGTTTTACTTTTGAAAGCTTCGTAACTGGTGCTTCTAATCGTTTAGCTTTTGCAGCGGCACAACAAGTTTCTGAGTGTCTTGGGCAAAATTTAAAATTCAACCCTTTGTATATTCATTCATCTGTTGGTCTTGGGAAGACACACCTTTTGCATGCTATTGCCTGGGATGTGGCGAAACGCCATAGCTCTGCTCGCGTGCTTTACCTCACTGCTGAGCGGTTTATGTATAGCTTTATTGACGCGCTTAGAACTCGCGATGCCATGGCATTTAAAGATAAATTGCGCGGCATTGATATTCTCTTGATTGACGATATGGAATTTCTACAAGGTAAAGCTACTCAGCAAGAATTTGGCCACACACTGAATTCTCTTATCGATAGCAATAAGCAAGTTATCGTTGCCTCTGACAGAGCGCCAACGCAACTGGAGAGCTTGGATGCTCGCATGCGTTCTCGTTTAGGTGGTGGCTTGGTTGTTGAAGTTGAAGCACTTGACTTTGATCTTCGCTCGCAAGTTCTTCGTAGCCGGATTCAAGAAAAAATCTCTGAAGATCCGAGCTTCATTGTGCATGAAGAAGTTATCAACTTCCTTGCTGATCGGCTCACTGAAAGCGGCCGCGAACTTGATGGAGCTGTTAATCGAATTTATGCCAACTCGCAATTTACAAGCGAGCCAATTACACTCACTGCTGTTGAGCATATTATTCGCGACTTGATGTGCTCGAAGGAACCTCGCCGCATTAAAATAGATGATATTTTAAAAGTCATTTCTCGTCACTATGGCGTGTCTCGCGGTGATATTCTTTCAGAACGTCGCAATCGCTCGATTGTCCTGCCTCGTCAGGTTGGTATGTATCTAGCTAAACGCTTAACGGCACGTTCGTTACCTGAAATTGGTCGACGTTTTGGCGGCAGAGATCACACAACAGTCTTGCATGCTATTCGCAAGATTGAGAAAGAAGTTGCCGGCAACCAAACACTTCGAGAAGACCTTGGTATTCTTGAAAGATTGCTGAAAGACTAACTTTTTAGATCTAACAGTTCTGATCAACCTCATTAAAAAAGGCTGGCTTCATCTTGAGCCAGCCTTTTTGTTTTTTGCCTTTAAAAGCGACATGATGGGCCGTTTTTAATCAAATTTAGATCCACCTCAATGGATGATGTCCACAAATTGCTGAAAAAAAGAGAAAAGCTGTAAAAACTAGGCCTTTACCGCCTAAAAACTATTGCAAAATCACACTATAACGGGTTCAATTGCGGTCCCTAACGGATCAATTTGATCTTGGCGAATTTTCTTACGTTTCTAGAGCGTTCCTTTTTTCCCAAAAGTAGAAGACACTTTTAGGTGGAGCGCTGTAGACTAGTCAAACACTCAATAAGTGGAACAAAAAGATGCAACTTGTCATTGAAAAAAGCGCTCTTCTTAAAGCTCTTAGCCATGTAACAAGCATTGTGGAGCGGAGAAATACCATTCCTATTTTGTCAAATGTTTTACTTGTTGCTTCTGGAGACCATCTCTGCTTAACCGCGACAGATTTAGAGCGCGAAGTTATTGAAAAAGTTCCGGCTAAAATTGGCAGTGAAGGTGGCACCACCGTACAAGCTCATGTGTTACACGATATTGTTCGCAAATTACCTGATGGAGCTGATGTTGAACTCTCTCGCGGAGACGATGACAGGGTGATGCTGGCAGCAGGTAAGGGACGTTATGATTTACAGGCGCTTCCTTCTGATGATTTTCCTGAGCTAAGCACAGATGATTTGAGCCATAAATTTTCTTTAAAATCGTCTGACTTGAAACAATTAATTGAGAAAACAAAATTTGCGATCTCAACTGAAGAAACACGCTACTACCTCAACGGTATTTATTTACATGAAGCTGAAACTGATGGCACCTCTATGTTGCGCGCTGTTGCAACGGACGGTCACCGTTTGGCACAAGTTGAAGTTAATTTACCTGATGGTGCATCTGACTTGCCTGGTGTGATTATTCCCCGCAAGACTGTTGCGGAAATTCAGAAGATGGTAGCTGACACTGAGAGTGATGTAACCATCGAGATGTCAGATGCGAAAATTCGTTTTTCTGTTGGTGACCTTGTGATGACATCTAAACTCATTGATGGCACATTCCCGGACTATAGCCGCGTTATTCCAACGGCAAATGACAAAGCTCTTTCTGTTTCTCGTGAAGTTTTTGCAAAGGCAGTTGATCGGGTTTCTACGCTTTCCTCTGATAGAGGCCGGGCTGTGAAATTGAATTTGAGCGAGCAAAAACTTGTTCTTACAGTGAATAATCCTGATAGCGGTAGTGCAACTGAAGAAATCACAGTTGACTACAATGATGAAGCCCTAGAAATCGGCTTTAATGCCCGTTATTTGATGGATATCACTCAACAACTAGAGAGCGATACTGCGAACCTTCTTCTTGCTGACCCAGGCTCACCAACAATGGTGCGTGATGGTGACGACCTTTCAGCTCTTTATGTTTTGATGCCAATGAGAGTGTAAGTTCACTTGACCAGCGCTTTCGAAATACGCCCCAATGAACAAGATGGGTCTCTCTCTGAGAATGTTAACGGTAGTGAGCGCAATTGGATTGAGCAAATTTCATTGCATCAATTCAGAAATTATTCCTCTCTAAAACTTACTTTAACACCCAAGCCCATTGTTCTTGTTGGCTCGAATGGTGCTGGAAAAACCAATTTATTGGAAGCTGTTTCTCTTCTCAGCCCTGGTCAGGGGTTGAGGCGTGCGGTAACAGCTGATTTAGCCGCCTTTTCTGGAAATGGGGATTGGGCTGTATCTGCGAAAGTTCACGGTGCTATGGGCGAGGCACAAATAGGCACTGGTGTTACTGGAGCTGCTCTTACAGAAAGTGTCCGCCGCAAGGTACGTATTGATGGCGAGACCTTAAGCTCTTCCACTCCCCTTGGACAATCCATTCAAATATTATGGCTAACTCCCTCTATGGATGGCCTATTTACAGGAGCTGCCTCAGAGCGGCGACGCTTTCTTGACCGACTTATGCTGGTTTTTAATCCTGAGACACGCAAACAATGGTCGCAATTTGAACGAGCTATGCGCCAGCGAAACAAACTCCTAGAGACGCATGAAACATCAGATTATATGTTTGTTGGTCTTGAAATCCAGATGGCTGAATATGGAGTTGCGCTGGCTGCCAGTCGCCTTGAGGCGATCGAACGTTTGCGTGGTGTGATTAGAGACACCAGAGATGAGCAAACGGCTTTCCCCTTTGCCACCCTTGCCTTAGATGGAATTTTAGAAAAAGCGCTTGAAAGCAAGGCTGCGGTTGATGTCGAGGACGAGTATCGTATTATTTTACGAGAAAACAGGTTACAGGATCGCGCTGCCAAACGCACGCTTGAAGGCCCGCATCGGACTGATTTTATAGTTGGACACGGCCCTAAAGCCATGCCAGCTAAACTTTGCTCAACCGGCGAGCAAAAGGCACTTTTGACAGGGCTCATTCTAGCACATGCGAGGCTTGTTCATGATAAAGCCGGTGGCTATGCCCCTTTGCTGTTATTAGATGAAATTGCGGCTCATTTCGACCAAGAAAGACGCCATGCACTGTTCGAAGAAATCCTAAAACTTAACTGCCAAGCGTGGATGACCGGCACTGATAGGTCTAGCTTTGAATTTTTTGGGAAAAACGCCCAAATATTCACCGTTGATGGCGCTGAAATAGTCGCATAATTTTTTTAGCTATGCTAATGTTATGACTTAGAAAAATTAACTTACTTATTCTGATTCTTTATACTTTTTCTTTTTAAACTCGCTAAATTAATTTTTAATGGTTTTCTAGGTCAGGTTACCGCCTGTTATTGCAGGATAAAGAACCAAATTTGTAGTTTTAATTCAACGTTTTTTCCGTTTTTTATCTTCCCGAACAGGCTGGCTGAACAGGCTAATTTTTTGCTTTGTTATTTTGGAATAAAACGCGGTTTTTGTTTTTTGTAGATATATTTTGTTTGTTCCCGTTCGATTTTTTGGGAATTTCAGGTTTATATCCACTTTTTACCTTGGAGGGGGAAAATTGTTTATCCCCTTTTTTACCTGGGGGGAAAATTGTTTATCCCCCATGCACTGGACTTTCAGCCATCAACCTATGATGTAAATTCAAGGTTTTTAACTGGTTGATTAAACATTCCAGCATAGTTTTGAAGGAATTGAGGACGTTTATGAACGATGAACCACAAGAAAATCCTGCGCAAGAGCAAAGCACCGATCAGGGTGAAGAATATGGCGCGGATTCGATTAAGGTCTTAAAAGGCCTTGATGCTGTTCGTAAGCGTCCTGGTATGTATAGTGGTGACACAGATGATGGCTCTGGATTACATCACATGGTGTATGAAGTGGTTGATAATGCCATTGATGAAGCCCTTGCCGGGCATTGTGATACTGTAAATGTGATCCTTAATGCAGATGGTTCTGTGACAGTGAATGATAATGGCCGGGGTATTCCTGTTGCTATTCACTCTGAAGAGGGAATTTCAGCTGCTGAGGTGATTATGACCCAGCTTCACGCTGGTGGTAAGTTTGACCAAAACTCATACAAAGTTTCTGGTGGTTTGCACGGTGTGGGTATTTCTGTGGTGAACGCGCTTTCAACTGAGCTTGAATTGACCATTTGGCGAGACGATAAAGAACACCAAATTAAATTTGAACATGGTGTTGCAACCAAGCCGCTTGAAATCACTGGCGACGCTGCCGGACGCAAGGGAACGCAAGTACGGTTCTTGCCAAGCCCTGGTACGTTCACCATGATCGAATTTGACTATAAAACGCTTGAACATCGCCTACGAGAACTTGCATTTTTGAACTCTGGTGTGCGCATTGTTTTAACGGATAACCGCGGCGCTGACCCGGTTGTTGAAGAGCTGGTATATGATGGCGGCCTAGAAGCTTTTGTCAAATATTTAGATGGAAACAAAAGCCCCCTTATCGATACACCTATCACAGTGATTGCTGAAAAAGATGGTATTACTGTTGAAGTGGCGATGTGGTGGAATGATAGCTACCATGAGAAAGTTTTATGTTTTACCAATAATATTCCTCAAAGAGATGGCGGGACGCACTTAGCCGGATTTAGAGGCGCATTAACCCGTGTTGTTAATGGCTATGCGAATTCTTCTGGCATTGCCAAGAGAGAAAAAGTCTCACTTACCGGTGATGATGCTCGCGAGGGGCTGACCTGTGTGCTTTCTGTTAAAGTGCCAGACCCGAAATTTTCTTCTCAAACCAAAGACAAACTTGTTTCTTCTGAAGTTCGCCCTGTTGTTGAAAGCTCACTAAACGAAGTGCTTAGCCAATGGTTTGAAGAGCACCCAACTGAAGCGAAAATCCTTATCAACAAAGTAGTTGAAGCTGCAGCCGCGAGAGAAGCGGCTAAAAAGGCACGTGAACTTACGCGGCGCAAAGGTGCGCTTGATGTGGCCAGTTTGCCTGGTAAATTAGCGGATTGCCAAGAGCGCGACCCGGCTAAATCTGAACTCTTCCTCGTCGAGGGCGATAGCGCGGGTGGGTCTGCCAAACAAGGCCGCAACAGAGAAAATCAAGCTATTTTACCTCTTCGTGGTAAGATCTTAAACGTTGAACGTGCCAGGTTTGACAAGATGCTTTCAAGTCAAGAAATTGGCACCCTCATCACAGCTCTTGGTACCGGCATTGGCCGCGATGATTTTAATATAGAAAAATTGCGCTATCATAAAATCATCATCATGACTGATGCGGATGTTGACGGCGCGCACATTCGCACACTTCTGCTCACATTCTTTTATCGTCAAATGCCTGAACTTATTGAAGGCGGCTATCTCTATATTGCTCAACCACCGCTTTATAAAGTTAAACGTGGAAACTCTGAACAATATTTGAAAGACCAAGCTGCTTTTGAAGATTATCTGATTGAAAGTGGCCTTGATGAAGCCAGTCTACATTTGGCTAACGGTGAAGTTCGAGGCTCGCAAGATTTGCAGCAAGTTGTTTATAACGCGAAAGAATTTGAAGCTACTTTAAAGGGCTTACATAGCCGGTACACTCGCTCAGTTGTTGAGCAAGCGGCTATTTGCGGCGCTCTTGATCCTGAACTTTTGAACACGCCTGATAAAGCTACAGCTGTAACGGCACAAATCGCTGAACGTTTGAACGCCATTTCTGATGAGACAGAAAAAGGGTGGGAAGGCAAAGTTCGCGATGATAAGGGGCTTAGTTTTTCTCGTCGCCTACGCGGTGTGAAAGAGGTTCATGTGCTTGATGAAGCTCTGATCAACTCAGCTGATGCTCGTAAACTCAATGGCTTTGCTGCTTCTCTTGATGAGGTCTTTAGTGGTATGGCCAAGCTTGTTCGCCGTGATGATACTCAAGAAATAAATGGCCCGGTTGCTTTGCTTGAAGCTGTTTATGAAATAGGCCGTAAAGGCTTAAGCATGCAGCGCTATAAAGGACTTGGTGAGATGAACGCGGATCAGTTGTGGGATACGACTTTGGATTCATCCGTTCGCACACTCTTGCAAGTGAAAATTGGTGAGCTTGACGAAGCAGATGACATCTTTTCAAAACTGATGGGTGATGTTGTTGAACCGCGACGTGAATTCATTCAGGACAATGCGCTTAGTGTTGATAATCTGGATGTTTGATAATTTTATCATTCGCTCATTTTAAACGAATGAGATCTTGTCGAGATGAAAACAGGGCAGCATATTGTTTTATTGCCAGGGCTAGATGGATCAGGTCTATTTTTTGAGGCGTTTAGAAAGCTTTTGCCTTCTTCTGTCACCACTCAAGTTATCTCTTATCCGAGAGATGAGTGCCTGACTTATAGTGAGACAGTTGATTATATTTACGAGCAACTACCGCGTGATAAGGACTATGTTCTTCTAGCCGAATCCTTTTCTGGCCCTGCCGCTATTGTACTTGCTGACCTTACTCCTTTTAAGTTAAAGGGACTTATCCTTGTATCCACATTTTGCTTTTCTCCTTTGTCACCTTTCAAAACGTTGCTAGCTACTAAGCTGCTATTTTTACTTAATTTTTCTTCCCCGTCTCGGTTCATCAACTGGCTTTTATGCAATGATATAGATTTTGATTTAGCTAATCGCGTTGCCCGGGTTGTTGATGCTCTTCCTGCGCGCACAGTTAAGCAACGCATCCTATCGGCTCTTCAAGTCGATTTGCGGGGTGCGCTAGATGATATGGAAGTGCCTGTCTTAGTACTTAGCGCCGGAGAAGATCGATTGCTTGAAGCATCGACTGCATTCACTATTAAGAAGTATTATGAAAGCGCTACCATTATCGAAGTGGAGGGCCCTCATTTCTTGATGCAATGCAACCCTGAAGGCTGTTTAACGGCGATAGAACCTTTCTTAAAGAGATCTCAATCTGTGCTTTCTGATGTGTAGATAAGTATGATTAATTCTATCGGTCCATGAGCACCCAGGGTTAAAGTCTGTTCGATATCTGCCGTTCTTGATGGTCCACTAATCATATTAATTGACCGAGGTGGAAAGACTTGCCTGCTTGAATTTGCTTCTTTCTTACTCAAAGAAAAAGCTTGCTCGTAGGTTTGGCATAGTGTGTTTTTGTCGAGTAACACAATATGACAAGTGGTGAGGTAATTTAGCCAGGTTGGGTTTGCGCACCCAGAACTTAAGAATAAGGAGCCTGTTTCAGAAGCTGCTGCAAACGCCGTTGTGAGAGCGCATGCCAAATTATAATTTTCATTATTTTTCTCAAAGCTTTCCACTTCGATGAAATTCACCTGACCGTTTGAGTGCGCTTTCAGTTTATTTACGAGCTCGTTTTTTCCTATTAAAACATCTATTCAATAAGATTTTTATTTTAAAATATCTTCTAGTTTTTCAATGATTTTTGTTTCGGAACATTCATGTATTTCAGCGCTTTGTGTAGTTAAGACCGCTTTGAATTGAAACAGTTTTTCTTCAGCTGTTTTTTCTTGAGGTTGGTAACTGAACTTTTGATAGGTTTCAGTTTGTTCTTTTAATTTTACTTCTTGTTCTTTTGTAAAGTTAGTCTGACTGACTGCTGATTTGATATTCTTGAAAAATTGTTTGCGGCGGTCAGAATTTGAACTGATTGCTTGAGGTTTATTGTTCATTATTTTGCCCTCTCGTTTTCTTTTGCGCTTTTTGCTTTATCTTCATCTCTTTTTTTCATCCAGGCGGTTTGAAAACTTGTTGAAGTCATTTCTGGAAGTGCTCTGTGCTTTTGCCAATTTTTTATACCGGGAACGATACTCATCAACCAATTTTGTTTCGCTGCGAGTGAGAGAAATGGTAAGCCTGCCTTCATAGCAAAATTATAAAGCTTGGGGCGTTTCGCAATTTGGCTCCATAAAGCCATCGTTACTTTTGCAAAAGGGGGACGTTTGTTTAAAGGTTGCTCTCGTAATTTTCGCATTAATTTTGTTAATGGAATTTGCATGGGGCACACTTCATTACAACGCCCGCAAAAGCTTGAGGCAAAGGGGAGGTCTTTTGCCTTTTCACCAAAATAGTGAGGTGATAAAACTGCACCCATGGGACCAGGGTAAACTGTACCATAAGCATGACCACCTAAATTTTGATAGACGGGGCAATGGTTTAGACAAGCACCGCAACGAATACATCTGAGCATTTCAGCAAACTCTGAGCCGAGCATTTTACTCCTGCCATTGTCTAGGAGCACGATATGAAATTCTTCTGGGCCTGATGTATCTTCTACTCTTTTTGGCCCTGTAGCAAAAGTTGTGTATGTCGAGATCGATTGTCCTGTCGCGGAGCGCGCCAACAATCTTAGCAAGACCGATGTGTCTTCTAATGTGGGGACGAGTTTTTCTAAACTGGCGATAACGATATGAGTTTTCGGCAAAGATTGGCAGAGATCACCATTGCCTTCATTCGTGACAATGACTGAAGACCCAGTTTCTGCTATGAGAAAATTTGCACCAGTAATGCCGACATCTGCATTGATGAATTTCTCTCTTAAAATAAGTCGAGCTTCTTTTACAAAATCGGATGGTGTTTCTAACTTTCGATCTTTGGATAAATGCTTGTGGGTGTTTAAAAAGTCTTTGCGAATGTTATCTCTGGTTAAGTGAACAGCGGGAGCAATGATGTGACTTGGCATCTCTCCTCTTAATTGAATGAGATATTCCCCTAAATCCGTTTCTACTGTTTCATAGCCTTGCTCTTCTAAGAAATGCGTCAGGCCGATTTCTTCTCCTACCATAGTTTTACCTTTGGCAATGAGTTTTGCACCTTTTTCACTGCAAATTTCATTTATGATATCAAGGGCATCTTGAGGTTCTGGAGCAAAATGCAACTTCCCGCCCGAATTTTGAACATCATCCTCAAATTGTTCTAAATATTTTTCTATATTTGCTAACGTATGATTTTTAATGCGAACGGCCTGATCTGAGAAATCAGAGAATTCTGGGAGTGCTGCTTTGGCTTTTGCTCGTTTGCTAACAAAGCCGGAGGGGATCACGGACAATGCTTGTTGTAACTTTTTATCTTCAAGGGCGTCATGTGCCCTTTCTTTAAAAGAAGGCACTTCTATACTAGGAGACGCAGAGTTCACTTGCTTTTCAAAAGTTTGATTGGACATTGTTTTTCTTTTATCATTAACTCGGTCATTATTTTTTATAGAACAGTATTTTTCATAGAGCGGTGTTTTTACAGTGCGGTATTTTTCAACTCTTCTCATTCAATGGTCAACAAAACAAATTTCCAAACCATCAGTGATTAATTGATTACTTATTTCAACGAACTACATTGCTCGTTCTTTGCAGCGCTCATTGGTTTTTAGTATAACTCTTTTTAATTCGTTTAAAAAAGGCTTTGTCGAATGAAACGTATTTTTTTTATTTTTCTCATTGGGTTTATTGCTGTTAGCGCCCTTTATGCTTCTAAAAAATATGGATATTTTTCACCAAACATTACGGACTTGAAAAAAGACAGTTTTGTGCAAAGCCGGGCTACTCCTGAAGCAGCAACAGGGCGTATAGAGCGCAGTGAAGTCCGCGCTCAGAAGTTTATGGTAGCCACTGCTAACAACCATGGATCTAAAGCCGGGCTAGAGATTTTAAAAGCTGGTGGCAGTGCAATGGATGCTGCCATTGCGGCGCAACTTGTATTAAATGTGGTTGAGCCTCAATCATCTGGTATTGGCGGCGGTGCGTTTTTGCTTCATTGGGATAAAACATCTCGTTCGCTTAAAACATATGATGGGCGGGAAACTGCGCCAAAGGCCAGTACGACACGTTTGTTTTTGCGAGATGATGGTAGTGCTTTAAGCTTTGGTGAAGCGGTCCGCTCTGGTCGATCGATTGGAGTGCCCGGGTTGATTAAGATGATGCAACTTGCTCATGAAACTCATGGCAAACTGCCTTGGGCTGACCTTTTTCAACCAGCCATAAAACTGGCTCGTGATGGCTTTCCTGTTTCAAAAAGATTGCATACATTACTGAGCCGTAAGGGGGCCGACTTTTTTAATCCGCAAGCTCGTGCTTTGTTTTTTAAAAATGACGGTACGGGGGGGACTTTAGAGGCCATAGCTGTTGGCGAGACCTTAAAAAATCCAGCATTAGCCGAAAGCTTGCAACTCATTGCTTTGAAAAAAGAAAATGGCTTTTACGAAGGTGAACTGGCTCAAGCTATTGTACAGACAGCAAAAAAGGCACCTGCTGTCGCCAGTCAACTAACATTAGACGATTTGAGCTCTTATCAAGCTAAACTGCGCGCTCCTATTTGCGGTGCTTATTTAAAACTAAAAGTCTGTGGCATGGGGGCCCCATCATCTGGCGGGACAACGGTTGCAATGATATTAGGACTGATAGACCAGATGAATATGGGGAAAGGTATGAGTGCGGAAGCGCTTCATAAAATCGCAGAGGCTGAAAAACTAGCTTTTGCCGACCGAAATCATTACATGGCTGACCCTGATTTTGTTCCTCAACCAACAGGGTTCTTGTCGGCAGATTATCTTACAAAAAGGCGCCAGCTTATCCACCCGAAGACTACCATAGAAAAGGCTGAGCCTGGTGATGTTCCATTCGCTAAAAAAGCATCTCTTGGTGAGGATGCAACTATAGAGCTTGGTGGCACAACTCACATATCTATCATAGATGGTGATGGTAATGCTGTTTCTATGACGAGTTCAATTGAAGGCGCCTTTGGTTCAGGGCAAATGGTTGGTGGTTTTCTACTAAATAATCAGCTTACTGACTTTTCGTTTAAGCCCATTGACAAAAATGGCAAACCGATTGCGAACCGCGTACAATCTTTGAAGCGGCCACGTTCTTCAATGGCCCCAACGATTGTCTTTGATGAAAAAGGCGATGTCCGTATTGTTGTTGGCTCGCCAGGTGGATCACGTATCATTCTTTTCGTGGTTAAAGCTTTGGTTGCTCACCTTAACTGGGGGCTTGGGCCACAAGAAGCCGTTTCATTGCTGAACTTTGGTTCCAGGAATGGCCCATTTGAGTTGGAAAAACATTCAGAAGATACTATACTGAAATCTGCTTTAGAAGCTTTGGGGCAAAAGGTGCGCCTAGCTGACATGACTTCTGGGGCGCAAATGATTGTCATTAAAAATCAAGAGCTTATTGGTGGTGCAGACCCCCGCCGCGAAGGTGTTGTTCTTGGTGAATAAACTTTAGAATGCTAAATTGTGTTAAAAATTAATGTCATTGGTGCTGGAATTTTAGGCCTTTGGCAGGCCTATCGGTTTGCTAAAGCTGGACATCAGGTTCACTTGTTTGAAAAATCCGAAACTCTTTTCGAAACAGCTTCTAGCCGTTTGGCAGGGGCTATGCTTGCGCCATTTTGCGAATCTGAGGCAAGCCAAAGAGACCTTATTCCGCATGCTCTTAAATCTCTTGAGCTATGGGCTGAGGGTCCATGTGAATTTGAAACAAATGGTACTTTGATTATTGCCCCTCCACGGGACCGTGTTGAACTGACAAGTTTTGCCAAGCGCACTATCGAACATAGACTTATCAAAAAAGATGAGATTGCTCAGTTAGAGCCTGCACTTGAGGGACGGTTTACTGAAGCGCTTTATTTTGAAAAAGAAGGCCATTTAGCACCGCGGCCAGCCATGAAAGCTTTAATTGCTGGATTTAAAGAGATGAATGGCAAGATTACTCTTGGGTTTAATGGTAAAGTACCAAAAGCAGATTATCTCATTGATACCAGGGGAATGGGGGCTAAGTCAGAGTTAAAAAGTCTTGAGAATAATCAAAGTGATAACCTCAACAGGGCTTTGCGACCTGTGCGTGGTGAAATGGTTGTTGTGC
>JAJFHW010000193.1 GCA_021775385.1 Hyphomicrobiales bacterium
CGACCATTCTTCCTCTTTCAAACGTTTGATAGCTGGGTGCAGATGAACGTCAGTTTGCTTTGTCCCTTCCTCCTCAGAGTGGAACGTAGCGCATTGATCTTTGATGGTTTCAAAGGTTTTTCTCAAGCCTTCTAGTCCGCCACCCATCCATGGTTGTCTGAGGGTTGAGATTTCAAGAGCTCTGGCTGCTAACCGACTATCACCGCGCTCGAAACCGAGGCGGGTTAGCGGATGTTTTAGGAGGGCTAATAGGAAGGCTGGTTCAAAACCTGAACTTTGGCATTGTATGATACTATCAAAAAAAGCTCCCGGCATTGTTTTTGCCAAAGGACGGCCGCCAGAGTCATCAACTTTAATTCCCCATTCTTCTAAACGAACAGCTACACGTCTTGCCAATAATCGATCTGGTGTGACAAGAGCTGCCGTTTGTTTTTTACTCTCGGCTGTGCGCCGCAAAATGAGAGAGACCATCTCAGCTTCTTCTTGCGCATCACGGGCGAGGTTCAATGAGATGTTTTCAAACCCTTTTGTTAAATTTTCTTTAGCGCCTTTTCTACCTTCAACACCTTTGTCATCCTCATAATCTTTTATATAATCTTGCCATTGCTCCGTTGAGCTCGATGGACGAAGGGCTTCGCTTATAAATTTAGTGAGAGCGACTTTATCTGGAGAAGCTTCAGTTCCCTCGACTGCTTTGACATTTGATCTGGGTTCACCAATATCGGCGCATAATTTTGATAGCCCAAATTGAGGATGTTCTGGATGGTTGGGCACAAGGTTCGTAAATGCCATCTCATCAAGATTTTTATCAAGGCCGGGCAGAACGATGAGGCCATTTTCTAATTTGGCCACAGCTTTCATTAATCTGGCTGCAGCTGGAACGCTACCAGTTGAGCCAGCAATGATAATGGGGCTTTCAGGCTTTGTTTGCTCTAAGCGCTCTGTTTCTTTATTCAAAAGAAGGTTTCGCCGCGTGGCCTGGCTTAATTGATCTGTCGCTTTTAAATAATCAGGCCAGACTTTGGTGATGATGGTTAGGAAATCTAATGTTTGTTGCCAATGTTCTGAGAACTGGTCTGGCACCAAATTTTCCAGATTTGAAAGATCGACTTCTTCTGTTTCAGCGTTATCAATTAGTTTGGCTAGCTCATGTGCCATGAGAGACGCTTGGGCTGGTTTGATTTGCCCTTCCGTTGGCACGTCTTCTTTAACGCCTTGTTCTTTTGATAAGTGAGGTTTAGGAGCTAAATCAGGGTTTCTCCGCCAACTTAAAATCGCTTGCGTTAAGATGAGGTGCCGCTCAAGACTGGAGACCGCCGGTTTCATATCAATCAGACTTTGATCATGTCCACCATCTGAGAACTTTGCGCCTAACGCTTCATAGATCAGCCCTTCGTCATCGTTGCCATCTCCTAAGGGACGGATGGTTGGTAGAATGATGGCTTTGCTATTTGACAACCTTAAGAATGCTTCACCGCAAACACGGCAAGCGCGCCGTGTTGGTAGCAAGAGAGTGATAGTAGCTAAGTCCTCAATCTTCGGGGGCTGGCCTTTTTGAAAAGGGAGTGATCCTTCTAAAATTGCAGACACAAGACTATCCAAAAACGGAGCTGTTGAAGGGATATGGACAATATTTGTCATTAGCAATTGGCTCTCTGTTTGCGCTTCAGGTTGCCCACTTGCAACCGCGCTGTTTTGCGCTTCAGGTTGCTTTCTTTGTGCTTTAGATGCCCACAAAGCATCCGCACAAGCAACCGCGCTATAATGTTGGTTCAGCTTGGCGAATGCAATCCTCAGCCTCACTTAAGGCCTCGGTTGTCCCCACATGCATCCAAATACCCTGATGTCTGATGCCATAGACACGCTTTTTGGCGATTGAGGCATCCCAGAGTTTATTTAGAGAAAAAGAGCCTTTAGGACATTTCTCAAACAGATTTTTTGTGGCGATGCTTGCGCCTATAAAGACATGATCTGAAGGCACATCGCTAGGCTTTCTACTGATTAGTCCTTCATTGCTTAGAAGGAAATCTCCGTTACCATCATAACCAAGAGATGTATTTTTGTTAGCAAGGCAAAGTAGATTGTCCATTTTTTGAGGATCAAATTCTTTGACCATTTCGGCCAAGTTATTTTGCTCATTTTCTACCCAAACTGAATCTGAGTTATGAATGAAAAATGGCTCATTTCCGAAATGACCTAGCGCTTTCAAGACCCCGCCTCCGGTATCAAGCAACTCATCTCTTTCATCTGAAATGATGATTTCAACATCACGTCGTTGGCGCAAATGGGTTTCTAGAACATCAGCTAAATAATGTACATTGATGACAATTTTTTTCACACCTACTGAAGTCAAACGATCAATGACATGATCAATAAGAGGTTTGTCCGCCAATTTTACCATAGGCTTAGGTATTGTATCTGTTAGTGGACGCATTCGTGAGCCAAAACCTGCCCCTAAGATAAACGCTTGTTCTATCATTGTCTTTTTAGTGCTCCTTCAGGTTGCCTACCAGCAACCGTCGCGTTTGATGCGCAATTCTTCTGGAAAGTTTGTTTCGTACCAGTTGAATATGTCTATCAAATGAGGGTGTTTTAAATTACGCTCGAGATAATCCCAAATGCGTGGAATATGGGTTAGGTAGTTCTTTTTTCCATCTCTCACGGCTAATCGTACAAAAATACCGAGTAATTTACTCGCGCGCTGCGCCCCTAAAATAGCGTAGGCCTGCAAAAAATCTTCTTCAT
>JAJFHW010000194.1 GCA_021775385.1 Hyphomicrobiales bacterium
GACCCGAGAGAGGTGGATCAATATCTTATTGCTGTTAAGAAAGAAGATGAAGGTCGAGGTGGTTCTCTTGCAATGCACGATAATTTTGTTGAGGGGCAAACAATTCATATTAGTGCTCCGAGAAATAATTTTGATCTTGACTTGAGCGGAGATGATTATGTGCTGGTTAGTGGTGGCATTGGTCTTACGCCTATACTCTCAATGGCTCATGCTCTTGAAGTAGAAGGAAAGTCATTTTCACTACATATATGTGCACGTAGTCTTGAGTATGTGCCGTTTCATAAAGAAATTTCTTTCCTTCCGTTCAGTAAAAAGATCAAGCTCCATTTAGATGATGGTCCAGATCATCAAAAATTTGATCCTGCCAAAGCTTTGGGGAAAAAAGCAAAGGGAAAGCAGCTATATGTTTGTGGGCCAACTGGTTTTATGGAGTGGGTGATTGCAGCAGCGAAAAGTAATAGGTGGTCTGATCTTGCAATTTTTTCAGAGACATTTGTTCCAAGAAAAATGGAAAATCTTGTTAACCGACCTTTCACAGTTAAACTGGCCAAATCCGGTAAAGAGTTTGAGGTGAAAGAAGATGAATTTCTTATTGATGTATTGAATCGTAATAAATGCGGCGTTCCTTGTTCTTGCACTCAAGGAATTTGTGGCTCTTGTATTACGCCTGTTGTTTCTGGTGAGCCTGAGCATAGAGATGCTGTCCTTACAGAGGAAGAACGAAAATCAGGCAAAAAAATGTGTGTGTGCGTGAGTCGGGTGAAAGGAGATTTGTTAGTCTTAGATATCTAGGACTAACAATGAAGCCGACTTAGCTAGTTAGATTCTGATTACTTGTTTTGATTATGAAACTTCTTTGCGACCAGGATAATACATACCGGAGAGCTTAAATGAATTTATCTACAACTATACCTGGGCAGATGCAGCCTTTTTCTTTAAACCTAGCTTACATCCTTGAGCATGCTGGGAAGTTTCACGGTGAGACTGAGATTTGTTCGAACATGGCTGCAGGCGATGTGCATCGTTATACTTATGCTGAGGCATTGCGGCGGTCTAAAAAACTTGCCAATGCTCTTAAGTCTTACGGAATTAATGCGGGTGATCGAATTGCCACTTTAGCCTGGAATGACTTTCGACACTTTGAATCTTGGTATGCAATTGCGGGTCAAGGTGCAGTCTGCCATACAGTTAACCCTCGACTTTATCCAGATCAAATTAAGTATATTGTCAATCATGCGCAAGACCGCTTGGTGTTTGTCGACCCACAATTTGTGCCTATGCTGGAAGAAATGCAGCATGAATTACCCTCAGTAGAAGCTTTTATTGTTTTAACGGATCGAGATAATTTTAAGCCGACAATACTAAGGGGGGCAGTTGACTATGAAACCTTTATAGAAGATAAGCCCGAAATATTTGAGTGGTTGGATATTGATGAGCAGGCAGCTTCTTCACTATGTTATACATCTGGTACAACGGGTGACCCAAAGGGCGTTCTTTTTTCCCATCGTTCAAATATTTTGATGGCCTATGCAGCATGTTCTGCAGATGCATTTAAATTATCTGCCCTTTCCACGGTGCTGATGGTTGTACCTATGTTTCATGCAAACTCTTGGGGTTTGGTATATGCAGCGCCGATGGTAGGAGCAAAATTAATTTTGCCAGGTCCTAAGCTTGATGGAGCAAGCATCTATCAATTAATTGATAATGAAAAAGTCAGTTTTTCTGCTGCAGTGCCTACAGTTTGGAATATGCTTTTGGCGCATCTGATCTCTAATGGATTATCTCTACCATATTTGGAAGAAGTGGTTATAGGTGGGTCGGCGGTATCTAGAACACTGTTACAGCAATTTAAACAACAATATGATGTCGATGTATTGCACGCTTGGGGCATGACGGAAATAAATCCTCTTGGTAGTTTGAACCGTCCGACTGCTAAATTCCTGAAAATAGGAGAAGAGGAACAGTTGGCTATTAAGTTAAAACAGGGCAGGCCTTTGTTTGGCATTGAAATGTGCGTACAGGATGAAAGCGGGAATAAGTTACCTCATGATGGGGTGAGTGCTGGGCGTCTTATGGTTCGTGGTCCCTGGGTGGTTAGGCGGTATTACAAGAGTGAAGAAGATATTCTGGATGAGGATGGCTGGTTTGATACTGGAGATATTGCAACAATCGATGTTGATGGGTTTATGCAAATTACTGACAGAGCTAAGGATATTATAAAATCTGGCGGTGAATGGATCTCATCAGTTGATCTAGAAAATGCAGCAATGAATCACTCGGAAATTGAGTTGGCTGCCGTTATCGGTATTCCTGATCCTAAGTGGGAAGAGAGGCCGTTGCTGCTTGTTAAAACCAAAGAAAACTCAAATCTAAGCAAAGAGCAAATTCAAGCCTATTTAACTGGACAGGTTGCAAAGTGGTGGGTGCCAGAGGATATTAGATTTGTACCAGAAATTCCTTTAACTGCTACGGGTAAAATCAATAAATTACCTCTACGTAATTTTTACGGAAAAAGTCATAATCTCGATAGTGATCCTCTAAATTTACTGAAAGCTTAAGCCCTCGTTACTAACTAAATACGATTAGATTGGCAGTTTTTCTTAATATGTCAGCTATCAAATGATCTGGTTTCATTATAGCTAAAAATATTTTGAAAATGTCTGTTGGTATGTGATTTTTATAAAAAATATTTACACCTTTACAAGTTTTAACCTTTTTATAAATGCTGGTTTTGACCCATTTGAAAGAGAAGCAGAGATAGTTATGTCGGATATTCAAAATGTAGTTATTGCTGGTAGTGCACGTACTGCTATTGGTGATTTTGGCGGTGCTTTTAAAGATACTTCGCCGGTGGAATTAGCCCGTTGCGTTATTAAGAGTGCAATAGAAAGATCAAACCTTGAGGCTTCTGATATTGGGCATGTTGTCTTGGGGAATGTGATTCATACAGAACCTCGAGATATGTATATTTCCCGTGTTGCTTCAATTGAAGCGGGTATTGCAGATAGTACACCTGCGCTTACGGTAAACAGGTTATGTGGGAGTGGACTTCAAGCCATTATTTCTGCAACACAATTGTTAATGCTAGGTGATGTTCAAATTGCAGTTGCTGGTGGTTCTGAATGCATGAGCCGTGCAGGTTATCTTATGCCATCAGCTCGATGGGGTAAAAGGATGGGTGACGCTGAGGTGATAGATATGATGACCATGGCTCTTCACGATCCTTTCGGTCATGGGCATATGGGGATTACGGCTGAAAATGTTGCCAAACAATTTAAAATTACCCGTGAAGAACAAGATGTGTTTGCTTTGGAAAGTCACAAGCGGGCAGCACAGGCTATTAAAAATGGGTATTTTGACAATGAAATTGTTTCTGTAAGTCTAAACAAAAAAAAGAACAAGACTGAGTTTAAAACTGATGAGCATGTTCGGTATGAATTATCAATAGATGACTTGCAAAAGTTAAAACCAGCGTTTGCAAAAGGGGGGGCTGTAACTGCTGGCAATGCCTCTGGTTTGAATGATGGCGCCGGTGCACTCGTTTTAATGAATGAAAAAGAAGCTTATAGAAAAGAATTAGATACAGTGGTTCGGGTAGTGAGTTATGGTTTTTCTGGTGTTGCCCCAGAAATTATGGGTATGGGACCGGTTCAGGCTGTTAAACAAGCCTTGAAGCGAGCCCAGCTAAGAGTCGAAGATCTAGATGTTATAGAATCTAATGAAGCCTTTGCCTCTCAAGCTTGTGCTGTATCTAATGAATTAGGTTTTGACGCAGCTGTAGTCAATCCAAATGGTGGTGCAATAGCTCTTGGGCACCCTATTGGTGCAAGTGGTGCGATAATTACCATTAAATTAATCCATGAATTGAAGCGTATAAAAGGTCGTTTTGGCTTAGCCACGATGTGTATCGGTGGTGGTCAGGGTATAGCGCTTATTGTTGAGGCTCTTTGATAGGATTAAGATTGATGGATCATTGTTTTAAGAAGGTTGGTGTTATTGGCACTGGAACCATGGGGATGGGAATAGCAGGCCAAGTTGCAAATTCTGGTGTTGAAGTTGTATTCTTAGATGTTGCTTCTGAGGAAGGGGGGCGAAGTAAATTATCCAAAAAAGCATTGGAGAAAATGATTAAGTCTGGTGCGCAGGGGCCTTTAATGGATGTTGATTTTTCGTCGAGGATAACAGTTGGTAATATTGATGATGACCTGGACTTATTGGCTGATTGTGACTGGATTGTTGAAGCGGTAGTGGAGCGGGCTGATGTTAAGAGAGACTTGTTTTTAAAGATTAATGGCGTACGTAAGCCAACGGCTTATGTTTCTTCCAATACATCCACTATACCGTTATCTCAATTAATGAAGGATATGCCTAAAGATCTGATTGCTTATTTTCTTATCACTCATTTTTTCAACCCTCCTCGTCAGATGCGTTTGCTTGAAGTGGTTTGTTCCGAAAAAATGTCTAGTCAGACATTTGATGCTTTTCAAAAATTTGCAGAACAAACATTAGGTAAGAGTTTAGTTGTTTGCAATGATCGGCCAGGTTTTATTGCTAATAGGCTTGGGATATATTGGATACATTGTGCACTAAATGAGGCTGTTAGGTTAGGGCTTACAATTGAAGAGGCGGATAGTTTAATTTCGTCTGTCCTGGCTATTCCTAAGACGGGTGTGTTTGGATTATTAGACTTGATTGGTATAGATTTATTACCTGAAATTACTGATAGCATAATTAGCCTTCTTAAGACAGGTGACCCTTTAAAAGAATATAATTTAGCCCCTAAATTTATTTCAGAAATGATTGAGCTTGGGTATTGGGGCCGTAAAACAGGTGGTGGTTTTTACCGAATGAATGTTTCTGGGGCTGGCAAAGAAAAACAAAGTCTGGACCTGAATACTTTCAACTACCGAACATCTTTTAAGGCTGAACACTCATACCTTCGAACTAAGCCAACTGAAATTAGTCAGGTCATAAGTCATGATACTGTCTACTCAAATTATTTGAGAAATGTAATTGTCAAGACATTGCGCTACGCCACTCATTTAATATTAGATGCCGCCGATACGCCTATGGCGATAGATGAAGCCATGCGACTTGGGTATAATTGGAAATATGGTCCATTTGAGCTCATTGATTTTATAGGAGCTGATACTCTACTTAAACTTTTTGGCGAGTTAGAAACTGTTACTAAACCTACTTTGTTTTTATCAGCTCTAAAGAATGAAAATGTGTATTCTTTTTCCGAAGGAAAGCCATGCTATTTTAATCAGGATAAGGGGTATCTACCTCAAAAACTTGATGAAGAAAAATTGCGTCTGAATTTTATTAAGCAGACGTCAGAACCCGTTTTAAAAAACCATTCTGGCAACTTATGGGATATCGGCGATGGTGTGCTCTGTCTAGAAATTACAACAAAAATGAATGTTATTTCATCTGGTGTTCTTCATCTTTTAGAGAAGACGATAAGTCATACAGAAAAAGAATTTTCGGCACTTGTTATTTATAATGAAGGACCTGCTTTTGCAGCTGGTGCCAATTTAGGTGAAATGCAAGAGTTTATTCATAATAATAACTATACTGGGCTTTCTGAATATATTGAACGTGGGCAATCTATTTTTAAAAAACTAAAACACGCTTCATTTCCTGTTGTTGGCGCCCCATCTGGCTTTGCTCTTGGGGGTGGTTGTGAACTTTTGCTGCACTGTCATGCAATTGTTTCGCACAGTGAGGTTTATATGGGGTTAGTTGAATTGAATGTTGGGTTAGTGCCCGCTTGGGGGGGAGTTCAAGAACTTTTGATTCGTAAGTCGGAACAAAAAAAATCAGGAGTTGCTTCACAAGAAGCGTTCGATTTAATTGTAAATTCAGTTGTAACAAAATCTGCTTTTGAAGCGCAAAAATTGGGATTTCTCCGGTTAAGCGACACTATAGTTATGAATAGCGATCACTTGTTAATGCAGGCAAAATTACGCGCCCTATCAATGATTAAAAATCATGATCTATCTAATCTCTCATATACAGCAAAAGATGATTTAATAACTATTGATACTTCAAAATTAACCAACCATCAAAATTTATTAGCTTCCCGATTAAAAGAAGTTTTTGTTACTGACTTAGATTTTAGTGAGAAGGAACGGGCAACATTTGTTGAGCTATCTAGAACACGATCAACACAAGACCGTATAGAGCATATGCTTAAGACCGGTAAAGCCCTTAATAATTAGAATTAAAAAATGAATTTTGACCTATTCATTCAATACATATTTTGAAAACAATATTCATGCTAAGTATTAAAAAAATTATCAATTCTGCTTTTTTAATGGATTCTTTTCCTCTTTATAATGAGGCTTTCGAAAATGTTTTACTAGAAATGTTCGATGTTATAAATCTATATAAAGTGACTAATGCAAAAGATATTAGTTTGGAAAAATTAAGTAAATTAGATCCTCAGGTAGCAATCATAGATTTGGAAAATCTAGAGTCTGCTGATATTTGTTTTCTTATTAAATTGCGTTTACATCACTCCAAAATGAAAATAATTATTAGCTCGGCACGTGCAGGTTCTAATTTTGAAAAAATATGTTTTTTAATTGGGGTTGATGGATTTCTTTCAAAGACAGCAAGCAGGAATGAGATAAAAGAGTTCTTGCGAGGTGTTATGCAGTTTAACAATTTAGAGTATAATGATTTTATATTA
>JAJFHW010000195.1 GCA_021775385.1 Hyphomicrobiales bacterium
TCTCGATATAAGTATAATCGGCATGACCAGGGCGATATTTATCTTTAATATCTCCATAGTCTTTCGAGCGTTGATCAGTATTTTCAATTATCAGAGATATTGGCGTGCCTGTTGTCACCAGCTCACCCTCATCATTTTCAAATACTCCTGAAAGGATCTTCACTTCATCCGGCTCACGGCGCTGTGTCGTATACTTAGATTGTCCAGGCTTACGTTTATCAAGAAAAACTTGCAACTCTTCAGCCGTAATAGGAATATTTGACGGACACCCATCAACCACACACCCAATCGCCGGTCCATGAGATTCTCCCCACGTGGTGATACGAAAAAGATGACCAAAACTGTTATGAGACATTAAAAGATCCAAGTCGAAAAAAGGCTGAACAGCCAAATTAAAAACATTACATCAAGGAAACCCTAAAAAACCTAAGGGTCTAACCAAAGCGCCTAGAACCTAGTTATAGAAACGAAATGAAACCAGGTCAATTTTCATTTCGCACCAAGTTTGAAATCTTGATTCATAAGAGAAACAAAAATATCAAATCCAGTCATAGCCTTTATGAGTAATGGCTAAAAAACGATCTTGCGGGCTTGTCAGAGATAAGATTTCACTTCTTTCGATCGGACAAACACAATCACGAACAATGCGTGATGGACCTGAATGTGTAACAGCAATGGTTTTTGCAGGTAAACTCTTATACCAATTAAGAACACGTGACTTTAATTCTGTATAAGTTTCTCCCTGCGGGCCACAAATATCCCAAGGATTATCAAATCGAGCCTGAACTAATTCCGGCACCTCCACACGCAACTCATCCCAACTCTTCCCCTCCCACTCACCAAAACTAATTTCAAGCAATTGTTCATTCACATCATATGTTCGATGAGGCAAATCGAGTGAGGCAAGAAGAATTTCCATTGTCTCTCGGCAGCGCTTCAAAGGACTGGAAACAAAATACCAATCATTCAGCTCTGATTTTAAATTTAAAGTTTTTAATGGAGAGTTTTGAAATAACTTAGCAAGCTCAGCTCCAAGCTGTATACCATGCCGTTTAGCTTGAGCGCGGCCATTATCATTCAGCTGTGTATCCGTGCGGCCTTGCAATCGCTTCTGAACATTCCAATCTGTCTCCCCATGCCTGAGCAAATAAAGCTGAGGCATGGAGTGAGATATAGAAGCCGGTTTTTCATCAATGAGAGATGACATAAAGCCGTTTATTGTACTGTGATATTAACAGTATGAACACCAGCACGTGGACCTGAAGTCACACGATAAGAAAATTGGTCACTCCCTTTACGGCGAGCACGATAAACCATTTTCGTACCCTTAATCGGAATTCCCTTACATTCAGTTGACGGGATCATCATGTTCCGCTTGCTCACTGAAACAGAACCATATTTAGGGCGTTTCACAATTTTAACACCAGGAATAGTTTGCGCCCAGCAATTCCCATTCCAATGTAAAAACTTACCAATCTCAACTGATTGACCACGGCGCAGCACCTTTGAAGAAATGCCGCCCGTTGCACCAAGACTATCCACATTCAAAGGGCCTTGATTGCCACCAGCACAGCCAGAAACAAAAACACTCATAGAAGAGATAACAAGAAAAGCTAAAAAGTTTTTAATAGAAACGAGTTTTAAAATAGACATTGTAACGCCCAATCCCACAATAATTTTGTCTTTCACAAAATTCTATCTTTCTAAAAACCAAGAGCTTTCTAAAATCTCAGAGAAAGACAAAACTCAATAATCATCAATGAACTAAGAATCATCGATATTAAATGATCTTATAATATTGAAAGCACTCAATATATCTGGAAAAGGGGCTTAGTAACATGTTTTTAGCTTAAAAAAAGCTGAGCCTGTTAGTTAAGTTAATCTATTAAATAAAGCCCTATTAGCTCACTGATATATCAGGTGCATCTTCATTTTTCATGCCCACTATATGATATCCACTGTCAACATGATGTATCTCACCGGTTACACCTCTGCTAAAATCAGACAAAAGATAAACACTAGCATTACCAACATCTTCAATTGTCACAGTCCGGCGAAGAGGTGAATTATATTCATTCCACTTTAAAATATAGCGGAAATCACTAATTCCAGCGGCGGCCAATGTCTTAATCGGTCCAGCAGAAACACCGTTAACCCGAATTCCGTCTTTACCTAAATCAGCTGCTAAGTAGCGAACACTGGCTTCTAACGCAGCCTTCGCAACACCCATTACATTATAATGAGGCATCACTTTTTCAGCGCCATAATAACTAAGTGTCAGCAGTGAGCCGCCTTCATTCATCATTTTTTCAGCCCGCTGAGCAACAGCTGTGAAAGAATAACAAGAAATGTTCATAGTATTTTGGAAATTCTCAGGACTCGTATCAACATACCGGCCATCAAGTTCATTTTTATCTGAAAAAGCTACAGCATGAACAACAAAATCAATAGTGCCCCATGCCTCTTTCAAAGCATCAAAAGTAGCATCAATTGAAGCTGTATCAGTCACGTCACATGGTAATACAAGATCTGACCCAAGGCTTTCAGCCAGTGGTTCAACACGTTTTTTCAACGCATCACCTTGATATGTAAAAGCAAGTTCTGCACCTTGTTCCCGTGCAGCTTTAGCAATGCCCCAGGCAATTGAGCGATTATTAGCAACGCCCATAACTAAGCCGCGTTTCCCCGCTAAAAGATTTTGAACAGCGGTCATATCTGAAGTCCTTTTCTTTATACATAACCATGA
>JAJFHW010000196.1 GCA_021775385.1 Hyphomicrobiales bacterium
AATCATATTGGCCAGTATTCGCACCAGTGGCCGTAAACGGGTCTTATCGTTGGGCTGCGTCACAATATATAAACTGACCGGACTATCACTATGCATTAAGTCTTTAATGCTGAAATCCGAGCGACCAATATTCTTAGCAACAAGCGGATCACGATACAAGGATAAATAGGATTTCGCCGTTGATAAAACTGACCCACCTTCTTCATTGGGACGATCCATCATGTCCCGCGCAGTCGAGCCAATCACGGGATGATTTTCTCCGTTCACATGTGCATAGGTCGCCATTTCCATCCATAGCTCACCAATGTCTCGTTCCGGATCGGAAAGCATGGCGTCAACCAAAGGCAATGTAGCTTGTATACCTTCATTAACTGATTTGTATAAAGCATGGAGTATCACACCAACAAGCAATGCCTGACTGGTCTTTTGCCAATGGTCATTTAATCCTTTTCCATCCGGGTCAACAATTAAAGTGGCAAGGTTTTGTACATCACCAACCTCCAAACCATCGTTCATCCTGATTTCATCCAACGGATTCCAACAAGCACTGCCTGTTGATGATGCAGGATCAAAGCGAATCACTTTATTACCAGCATGTTCCTTACGCCAACCTGACGTGACAGACCACAACTCACCCTTGAGGTCAGTAATAACCGCACTTTGCCCCCAAGAAAGTAATGTCGGAATGACAAGACCAACGCCTTTGCCTGAACGGGTTGGCGCGTAACATAAAACATGTTCAGCTCCATTATGTTTCAGGTAATGGGTTACGCCTTTATGATCTTCCCAAGCACCAACATAAACGTAATCATCTTGGGATGTTTTCTTTTCCGTCCATTTCTTAAAAAATGATGGTGTCGCAGGCAACAATCTTGCGGCCTGTATATCTTCACGTTTTGCCCATCGTGCAGAGCCATGCAGATTCTTGTTAGGACGTGATGAGTTGTCGGAAACCATCTTCATGATCAGCGTTAAAACCAATCCCGCACCAGCAAACACAACCCCCACACTCGCAGACTGTTGAAAGAGATCAGGATATTGGGAATACCATTGATTACCCCACTCAAAAATCGACCAGGGTAGGTACACATGATTAAAGTTAGCGCCTAGCTGTGGTTGATATTGAAAGGTATACGCAAAGTATTGTGTTGCCGCCTGAATGCCACCCAACAAAAAGAAGATCGCCATCACCTTAATAAGCCAGGACTTATTATGGCCATGATTCCTAGCTAGAGGACTGCCGGTGTTTGAGTCTGCATGGTTCATCTTGAACGCCCTTTACGAGTTGACTTGATACTTCTTTTTTGTGTTTTCTGTTTCAGTAACTTATCTTTATTAACTGAATCATTATTATCGCTGCCACTTAGGTCTTGACCAACTTCACCTTGACCACCTAAACCTTCGCTACTTAACCCCTGGTCCTTTTTCTTATTTAGAATATCTAATCGTTTTTGCTCTAACGCTGCATCATCAAATGTCACATCAAGGTTTGTCTCGGCAGCCACTTGTACCACTTCCTCACGGAAAGACGCCGTGCCATTTACGGCCAGCTTATTACCGAACCGCTTAATCGCCGCTTTTAATACATCTAGAATCTTTTCTTTGGCCGTGCCGGAAAGAACAAGCAATTTATCACCAACATCACGAATGGTTGTTGATCCCGTGTTAAGAATAAGTGTGCCCGTTCTGGTGATCGTATCGATCACATCACTACGCTTTACAAACTCGTCTGCTTCTTTATTTGGTGCGCCAGAAATATGATTAACAGTCGATTGATAATCTTTTCTTGAACGCAATACGTCTAAGGCTTCTTTATTGCCGAGATTAGACGCTTTAACTAACCAACTTAACCAGTCCATTCTCTTGTGCTCTGCTTTTGATGATTGATACGATTGGTTGTAGTCCTTTTTAATCGATTCAATGCGCCTCTTAAGTTGCTGATGAACGGACGCAACCATTAATTTCTTCTGTAACCGGCCTGCCGTTACACTTTTTATGAGTAATCGTTTTAGCTTTGCTTTTTCCTTGGCTGATTCAATGGCTTTGTTCTTTTTATCTCGCAATCTAATCCATTCATTCTTTCCGTTTACTGCCCCGTCTTCTTGTTCTTTTTTGTATTTAGCATAGAGTTTTGTTGTATCTCTTTTGCTATGCAGTGGTTTTTTTTCATAATGCTTTGAATCTTCGTTCCCTGTATTTTCATAACTATCGCTCTTTACATAATCACCAAACTTTTTAACCAGATTGGCTTTTGATAAAGAACGATCAACCGAACTTGCTTTAACACCAACACCATTGCTTGAAACAAACACAAAACCATTACCGCGCTCTTTTAATTCCAAGCCATGATCTTTTAATACCTGGTGTAATTCAGTCCAGCTTGAAGCAGATTTAATCGACTCCAAGCATTCTTGTTTCATCCAGCCTATTAAACTTTCCGAACCAGCCTTAAACTCAATGTTTGATTCTTTACCCTGCGCGCCACGCTTCAATGTTTCGTGATTATCAGGTGTTAGTCCAAATTCCTGTTCCAGCTTTTCACAAATCCCGCCTATAACTTTGTAATCATAATGCGGGTTATGTATCGTGAGGTTCGATGGATGTATTTTGTTGATCGCAATATGTATATGCAAATGATCCGTATCATGATGAACAACACTTAAACGTTGATGTTCACCAAAACCTAGTCCATCACATAATTTATCCTCAACTTTTTTGAGAACATCTTCTGATAGTTCGCCATCACGAAAACTGATAACCAGGTGATAAGTTTTATCTGAAGTGGCACGTTGATTCATTTGCTGCGTATTAAGAACTTCTGCAATAACACAATCCGCTCGATCAGAAAAACAATTCACTGACCGGACAATACCGACACGCTCAGCCTTATTTTTCGTATCCAAAATATAATTAACTAATCCAGAAAAACTACTTTTGTTAACTGAATTAATGGGAATGTGTTTTGCTATCATTATTATGTTTCTTTTATTCTCAGTTTACTTTTTAGACTTTATGACCTTCATCATAATTTCTGTCATTTGTGTTCTGGTTCCTTCAATATCTTTTAGTAGCTCATTAATTTTTTTCTTATCAAAATGTGCTGCACGTCTGTCATCACTTAACCACATTTTTAAAAGCCCCCCTAGCCTTCCTAGATCACCATTTATTTTTGCTAACTCGGTTACTTTTTGATTATCTACGATGCTGGGTGGCTCATAGCCCAACCCAATCCTTCTTAAATATTCTGAAATACTGAGACCGCATTTCTCTGCTTGGTCTTTAATGATTTCTCCTTCTTCTGGTTCTACTGGAACCCTTAGATGGCGTTTGTATTTTCTTTTTTGTTTTGTCTTTGGCTCGTTCATTTTCTTTACTTTTGTTTTATTGCTTTTTTTTATTTTTGATTTTTTCTCTTTGATTATTTATGAATTTATCTTTCTTCTTTTTGTTTTTTTCTGTCTTCTATTTGGCGTAAATGATCTACCGATTTTGCTTTTGCCTCGCAGAGCAGGATTATCGTTGAGCACACCGTGCGAATAAGATCCTTGTGAAGATAGATGACACGTTTACGTGTTAGCTAACTTCACATATCCTGCCCTA
>JAJFHW010000197.1 GCA_021775385.1 Hyphomicrobiales bacterium
TGGTACTGGTGGGCCGCAAAAAGCTACGGTTACGCTTGATGTTGAAGGCGTTGAGACAACACGAGAATCTGGTGGAGATGGACCGGTTGATGCGATATTTAACGCGATCCGGGATATTGTTCCGCATGAGGCACGTTTACCGCTTTATCAGGTTATGGCTGTGACTGAGGGAACCGATGCGCAAGCTGATGTTATGGTTCGGCTTGAGCAAGATGGATTTACTTCCACTGGTCGCAGCGCTGACACTGACACAATGGTGGCCTCTGCCAGAGCTTATATTGGAGCTTTGAATGGCATGATTGCGCGACAGGAAAAAGCTGTTGGCTCTAACTTGGGCGCAATCTAACAGACTAGTTTGTTTAAAATAATATAAAAGCAAGCTTAATGAACAGGCGCTCTCAATTTGTGGGAGGGTCTGTTTTTTTTGATATGATTGTTTGGCAAACTGGAGCCGGACACAGGTCTTTTTATGTTTGGTTCGCTGATGAGGTTAGGCTAAAGACTGACAAATGATTAGTGTACAGTTTGAAAAAGAGCTGGAATAGGTTGATGTTAGGCAATATTATGAGGCCGTGACTAGTCTTAGTTTGCAATAAATGTTTATCTGAAATTTTGAGGCTGAATTTAGCTGGGAGTGCCGTTTATGAACCGTTTGATTAATAATTTTTTGATGGTTTTTGCTGTGACTTTATTGGTTGCAGTGCAGATTTCTTTTTCCATGTCTCCCGCACATGCTGATGATAAACAATGTCTGGTTGAAGCTTTTTCAGCAACGGGTAAGGCGTCTTCTATTGGAGAATTAGCTAGAGCGAATGCTTTTTTTACTTGGAAAGCTTCAGTGAAAGCCACGCATGGTGCTGACTATATGGCCTGGTCTGCTGCTACAGAGCGCAAGCTTTTATGTATTGACCTTATGAGCGGAGAAAATAAGGGAAAATGGGAGTGCACTAGGACTGCCAGGCCTTGTAAAACTGTCAAGCCTGTTGCTGCGACTAAGGGGAGTTGTAAGGAAGAGGTCGTCTCTGGTTGGGGGGCGCGGCGAGGTTCAGCTGCTAAAGCTCGACTTGAAGCACAAGCTGGGTGGAAATTACTTGTTGAGGGTTCACTTGGTACTGAATGGTCTGATTGGAGTTTGGCCAAAGAGACGACCATTAAATGCCTAAGGAAAAATAGATATCAATTTCAATGTATTGCATCTGCCAAAGCCTGCCATTCTTAATATGCATATATAACTGCCTTTCTGATGTGACGGATAGTTACTAAATTTGTTCCTTTTGAGTGTGCTGATTTGTACACTTTACTCCCTCCTTTGATTTAGTTTATTCTTAAGTTTCAAGATTTGTTGGTATCGTTCATATGCCTGTTTGAGTTGTTTTGGAGGGAACAATTCAAATTAGAGGGCTATGTGCTATTTCTTTTTGCGTTTGTATTTTGTTATTAAATGCATTGTTTTAAAGAATTCCTGTGCTGATAAATTCCTTCCATTAACTATCAAATCATTTGTAATACTGATGCCTGAACATAGGGTTTGAGTATGTTATAATTATATTTTATCGAATAAATTGATTTGATGGTCTCATTCTAATGTTAAGGAGACGAGGCACTATGGGTTTGGGGATGAAAGTTAATTATCCTGTCCGCGTTGCTGTTGTGGACAAAAACCCATTGGTTGTGCGCGGATTGCGCTCTTTATTTGATGAGGACGGCCGTTTTGATGTTGTTGCTTCTGCGCATGATGGAGCGCGTTTGCTTGATGGTCTGGAAGTTCTTTCTATTGATATTGTTATCACTGGTTGGATTATGCCTTATTGCAATGGCCGGGAGTTATTGCAGGCTTTAGCAAAACGGACGGATAGTCCCAAAGTTGTGGTTTACACAGGTGATATTGGGGAGGTTGTACCGCGTGAAGCTATGGAGCTTGGGGCTTATGCCTATTTCTCTAAAGCTGAGCCGCCTGAGCGTTTGCTGCATGTTTTGGACAGTGTTGCGCGAGGGTCTATGGTGTTTCCATTTATGGGGAAGCAACAAGACCAGAGCCTTTTAAATTCCCTGACGAATAGAGAAAGCTTAATGTTAGAGAAATTAATCATTGGCATGAACAATCAAGAATTGGCAGATGTGCTGGCGATTTCTCAAAATACAGTGAAATTTCATCTTCGTAATGTTTATTCGAAATTAAACGTTCGAAATAGATCTGAAGCGGTTGCGCTTTACTATAATGAGGGGATATCTGACCCCGTTACGGGTCTTGTTTAGACTTTTCCCATTTATTTTTTAAATTTTCAATTTTTTTTAGATTTAATTTTCTGACTTGTGGTTTTCCCTATTAAGTTATTGATTTTGCTTGTTCTATGCGTGTCTTTTTTTGCATCAGAATTTAAGGCAGTTGCTTTATTTTTTTGCTAAAAATGTTAAAAAAGTGCTAAAACCTACACTTATGGGTAGGTTGGTCCTACCTGGAGGCATGTTTTGCACTTTGGTCAAAGATTATAGCTTTGTTTGAAAGAAGGTGCTTAAGCCTTTGCAAAACAAATAAAAGGGATTTTCACTTTCATTTTGTGATCATTCTTTTTTGGAAGAGCTCGGGGAACTACCATGATGACAAGCGCCGGACGCGCCAGACCAGAACTAATATTCGGTCTGAGGAAAGTTACTGAAGATGCTGCGCGAGCTGCTTTTGACTGGATTGGTCGGGGCGATAAAGAGCGCGGTGATGGTGCTGCTGTTGATGCGATGAGAACCGCTTTACAACAAATTGAACTTGAAGGTTTGGTTGTTATTGGTGAAGGGGAAAAAGACGAAGCCCCTCAACTTTATAATGGTGAGATTGTTGGACAGCCTGGAGCTGATTTTAAAGCTGACATAGCTGTTGATCCTGTTGAAGGCACAAGTTACCTGGCCAAAGGTTTGACGAATGCTTTGGCTGTTATTGCGATTGCGCCGCGTGGCAGCATGATGGACCCAGGCCCGGCTTTTTACATGGAAAAATTTGCGGCCCCTGCCGAGGCTAAGGGTGAGATCGATCCTAACTGGTCGGTTGAAGAAAAAATTAAAGTTTTGGCTAAGTGCCTTAAAAAAGATGTGTCTGACATTACCGTTTATGTGCTTGAGAAGCCTCGGCATCGTCAGATGATCCAAGAAATACATGACGCTGGTGCCCGGGCACTCCTCTACCCGGCTGGTGATGTTGCAGGTGCCTTATTGGCGGCAATACCTGAAAGCGGTGTTGATTGTTTGATGGGAACCGGTGGAACCCCTGAGGGGATTATGTCTGCCGTTGCGATTAGAGCTTTAGGTGGTGAGTTTATGGGCCGGATTGACCCGCAATTACAAACTGAAGCTATAGCTGTGAAAGAAGCCGAGTTGGATACTTCTAAATGGTACAAAATTGAAGAACTTGTTTCCTCGGATGACTTGTTTTTCTGCGCTACGGGTATCACGACAGGTTTGATGCTGGACGGTGTTGAAAAATTTAATGGTGGGTTTCGGATGCAGACTTTAATGGTCACTGGTGAGACAAGAGAACGCCAGGTTCTAACGACCTATACACCGAATTAATTTTGAAGTTTTGTGATCTTTCTAGGTGACCTTTAAGTGTCTACCTTATTGTTTTGAAATAAAAAAATTAACTGGAAGCGCAGATTTTATCTTGCGAGCTTCCCTGAAATTGGGGACTGAAATGATGCCAAAGATATTGGATCGTCCGATCATACTAGGAGTTGTGGGAGACTCTGCAACGGGTAAAACGACGCTTTCTGCCGGTGTTGCTAAAATTTTGGGTGAAGATCGCTGTACAGTTATTTGTACAGATGACTACCACGCATTTGACAGGGTTGAGCGGGCGAAAAATGGTATTTCTGCATTGGACCCTAAAGGGAATTATATTGACATTTTAGGCCAGCATTTGCGTGCACTTCGACGCGGAGAGCCTATTTTAAAGCCTATTTATAACCATGATGGTGGTTCGTTGGATCGTCCTGAATATGTAAAGCCACGTGATTACATTATTATGGAAGGGTTACTTGGTTACACGACACGTGAAATGCGTGACTGTTACGATGTTAAGATTTATCTCGATCCTGAAGAAGACCTTCGTGTGAAATGGAAAGTAAACAGAGATACGACAAAACGTGGTTATACCGAAGAACAGGTGCTTGCTTCATTAGAAAAACGTAAAGCTGATAGCCCAGCTTTCATCCGCCCGCAGCGTACTTTTGCTGATATTGTTATTCGTTTTCAAACACCTGAAAAGGGTGGGGATGATGCGCATTTGGATGTGCGCCATATTTTGCGCCCAACCTTACCACACCCTGATTTTTCCCCGCTTTTTGAAAGCGCAAATAATAATGGATTGTTGCTTGAATTGGCCCGCGATGTTGATGGTAAACCAGTTGATGTGCTTGAAATTGATGGCGGTATTTCAGATGAACACGCAACGAAAATTCAGAATTTATTGTGGGATTTGATCCCCGAAGCTAGTCACTTACGGGATCAGCTAGGACAAGTTGATGGTTCTTCATCAGTGAGTAACCCTCTTGCATTGACGCAACTATTGGTGGCTTTCCATATGGTGAAAGCAGCACTTGGTGTGCATGCAGTTTAAGTGGAACGCTTCAAATATCGCTCTTTCAGCTAAATAGTTGAGGTTAAGAGGGATTTTGGGGGGTGCATGAGGCCTCTGGGCATAGTATAGGATGCAAATTATTATCGTCAGAGACGTTTGTATATAGATCTAGTCATTTAAATCAGACCTGCATTAGTTTTACACTAAATAGTTCTGACGATGGAATTGAGTTTTTATAAGGAGGCCTTCTCATGGGAGAAGCGGTTGAAATGAATAAAGAGCTAGATATGGCAATGAAAGCCAAAATGGCCAACGCAATCCGCGCTTTATCTATGGATGCAGTGCAGAAAGCCAAATCGGGTCACCCTGGCGCGCCAATGGGCTTAGCAGATGTTGCGACGGTTTTGTTTACAGATCATTTGAAGTTTGATGCCAATACCCCTGATTGGCATGACCGTGATAGATTTATTATGTCTGCTGGCCATGGTTCTATGCTGGTTTATTCTTTGCTCTATTTAGCCGGGTATCCTGGCATTGATATTGAGACGATTAAGAATTTCCGTCAGATAGGTAGCCCTGCCGCTGGTCACCCTGAATATGGTCACTTGCCAGGAATTGAGACTACAACAGGCCCCCTTGGTCAAGGTATTACCACTGCCGTTGGTATGGCACTAGCTGAGCGCTTACAAAATGATAAATATGGTGATTTTATTATTGATCACTACACCTATGTGATTGCTGGTGATGGCTGCCTGATGGAAGGTATTAGCCAAGAAGCTATTTCAATGGCAGGGCATCTTGGTCTTTCTAAGCTAATTGTTCTATGGGATGATAATAATATTTCCATTGATGGCACTTTGGATATGGCTTGCTCTGATGATCAGAGAAAAAGATTTGAAGCATCTGGTTGGAATAGTATTGCTGTCGATGGTCATGACATGGCGGCTGTTTCTGCTGCGATTGATGAAGCTAAGCGCAGTGACAAACCAACATTAATAGCCTGTAAAACAATTATTGGTTTTGGTGCACCAAATAAGCAAGGTACATCTGCGACCCATGGTGCTCCACTAGGTGATGAAGAAATTGCTGAAGCCAGAAAACAACTTGGATGGGATCACCCTCCATTTGAGATTCCGCAAGATGTTTTAGACGCTTGGCGTAGTGTTGGTAGCAAAGGTGGTTCAGCTCGTGATGCGTGGCTTTCAGCTTACACTGGTTTGACACCAGCTGGCCAAGCTGAGCTTGTGACCCCGATGAGTGATGCTGTTAAGAAGAGCCTTCGCCATGCGATTGTTACTGTGAAGCAAAAATTTGTAGCTGGCGGAGCTGCTCTGGCACCGCGGGTTTCTTCGAAACAAGTTTTGGATGATATTTTGCCTGTTATTCCTGGCATGATTGGTGGCTCAGCTGATCTGACTGGATCTAACGGTACGAAGACCGATCAATATAAGCCGGTTAACCGAGGTAAATTTGACGGCAATTATATACACTATGGTGTTCGCGAACATGGCATGGGCGCTGTGATGAATGGCCTCTCCTTGCATGGTGGATTCTTACCTTACTCGGGTACGTTTCTTGTTTTTTCTGACTATGCACGGGGAGCCATTCGACTTTCAGCTCTTATGGAGCGGGCTGTTGGTTATGTGATGACACATGACTCAATTGGTCTTGGTGAAGATGGTCCAACGCACCAGCCGGTTGAACATCTTGCATCTTTACGAGCAATGCCAAATATTAATGTATTCCGCCCAGCTGATAGTGTTGAGTGCGCTGAATGTTGGGAAGCATTTGTGTTGCAAGATAAAACGCCATCAATCATGTCGTTAACTCGTCAAAATTTACCGCTTTTACGTGATGATGCAACTGACGAAAATAAATCTGCCAAGGGTGGGTATGTTTTGAAAGAAGCGACCGGTGAGCGAGATGTGACTTTGATTGGCACAGGTTCTGAAGTTTCTATAGCGATGGACGCTGCCAAAGTACTTGAAGCTGATGGCTTGAAAGTTGCTGTTGTCTCTCTTCCTTGTTGGGAATTATTTGAAGCCCAATCTTCTGACTATCAATGGAAGGTTCTTGGAGATGCACCTCGTGTTGGTGTCGAAGCTGCGGTTGAGCAAGGCTGGAGCAAATGGCTTGGTAGTAATGGTCAATTTATTGGCATGACTGGTTTTGGTGCCTCTGGTCCCTGGACTGAGTTGTATGAACATTTTGGAATTACAGCTGAAAATGTTGCTGATGCGGCGCGCCGCGTAACTGGCAATGCTTAAGGGGGATTAAATTTATGACTGAAATGGCATTAGATAAATTAAAAACCATAGATGATGCAGATGTTGTTGGAAAACGTGTTTTGGTACGGGCTGATTTGAATGTGCCGATGCAAAATGGAGCGATTTCTGACGCCACAAGAATTGAGCGCTTTTTACCAACAGTTCGTGAATTAACAAAACGTGGTGCTCGCGTTGTTATCATGACGCACTTTGGTCGCCCTGGTGGGCAGGTGGACCCCTCCCTGTCACTTGCGCCAGTTGCTGAAAAAGTGGCTCAACTTCTTCCCGATACAAAAGTGAGTTTTGCCTCTGATTGTATTGGTGACAAGGCTGAGGCGGTGGTTGCTTCACTTTCTAATGGTGAGGTTGCTGTATTGGAGAATTTACGGTTCCACAAAGGTGAGACCGATAATGATCCAGCGTTTATCGCTGAATTGGTAGCGCTTGGTGATTTGTATGTGAGTGATGCGTTTTCGACATCTCATAGAGCACATGCATCAACTGAGGGAATTGCTCGCCACTTGCCGAGTTTTGCTGGTCCGTTGATGATGCTTGAAGTGAATGCTTTGAAAGCAGCACTTGAAGCGCCAAAACGTCCGGTTGCGGCTGTTGTTGGTGGTGCGAAAGTTTCAACCAAAATTCAATTGCTGACGAACCTTGTTAATAAGGTTGATATGGTCATCGTTGGTGGTGGCATGGCGAATACATTTTTGTTTGCTCAAGGTGTTCAGGTTGGGAAGTCTCTTTGTGAGCCGGACTATATTGAAACGGTAGAAGAAATTTTAGGCCGTGCTGCTGAATCTGGATGTAAAATTGTTTTGCCAACGGATGTTGTTGTTTCGGCTGAATTTGCTGAAGGAGCTGCGAGTGAAGTGGTTGATGTTAATTCTGTTCCGGAAGATCAGATGATATTAGATGCTGGTCCGCAATCTGTTGCTGGTTTGGTTGAAAAACTCTCTTCATGCAAAACACTTGTTTGGAATGGCCCTTTAGGAGCCTTTGAAATTTCTCCATTTGGAGAAGGAACTTTTGCCCTTGCCAGAGCTGCAGCTCAAGCAACTGTGGAAGGTCAATTAACAACGATTGCTGGTGGTGGTGACACAGTTGCTGCATTGAATTCAGCGAACGTAACTGAAGACTTTACTTATGTCTCTACTGCTGGAGGAGCATTCCTCGAGTGGTTGGAAGGTCGGGCTTTACCAGGAGTGGTGGCTCTGACAAGAGATTAAGTGTTTGATTAGGAATTAAGACTATTTAGCGCCCATAGAGGCGATAATCTTAACCGATAGAAATAAATGAGTGGTGTTTTTGAATTGGAAAACTGAGTTTTTAGAAGCTGCAGGTTGCCCAATTAACGATAGAGCTGTATTCAAAGTTCAACGTTTAAAACGCGATGTTATTTACGTTTAAGATTTGAGCCAAAATTAAAAATATAAGATTTAGGAGTTACATTAAAATGGCTAGAATTACATTAAGACAATTACTTGATTATGCTGCTGAAAAAGATTTTGGCGTGCCTGCCTTTAACATAAATAATATGGAGCAGGGGCAAGCAATTATGGATGCTGCTCAGAAATGTGATGCGCCAGTTATTATTCAAGCTAGCCGTGGTGCTCGTGGTTATGCACATGATGTGATGTTGGCTGCGATGATTGAAGCTTTGGAAAAAAT
>JAJFHW010000198.1 GCA_021775385.1 Hyphomicrobiales bacterium
GGCAAACATAACCGTGAGACATTTTAATCATTTTAGAGACATACCCCCTGAAAAACCCATCAATCCAAAATTAAAAGAAGTCCTTACAGAGAGACAAATAGATAATCTGACAAAATGGGGCTATCCATATTATTTTGAAGATTTCAAGTTCATCATGCCTTTAACTGGAGCCGTCCCCTTACCCATGATTGAATTACTGACTAAAAACCTTCAAAACATTTTTTCAAAGCAATTGAGCCAAGGCTTAAATGTAGATAGCTTAACTCTCTTTAAACAAGAGAATAATCAAAAACCGGCTAGAATGATCAGACGCTTCCCACTTCTGAAAAACGAAGTTGAAAAGACTATTCAGAAAATTGTCTCTATTTAAAACTTACAACTCAATAAGTTACTCTCAGTAAGTCTACCGCATATTTTCATGGCTTTTTGCACTTGCAATCCCCCTCCTGGGGTTAAACAAGTAATGATATTGTCAAATCAGCTTCTCTTCCTGCCTCTTTATGAAATCTCACTTCTTTAAGAGCTCAATTCCCTCCCATTGATTTTCTCAAGATTTCACCTTAGATGTACCCCATAATAAAACTACAAAAAGCCGGTTTTAATCTAAGCTAGAAGCTCCTCAATCAAAAGATTGCCCTTGATCATGACAACAAAAACAAATTTTAAAGCAGATGCTCATAAAAACATCCAACATATTTTCATAAAAGATTTAGAGCTGATGGCCGTAATCGGGGTTTATGATCATGAAAAAAACAACCGCCAACGGGTTGTCGCAAACATAGACATAACCGTTCAAGAAAATCCCAATGCAGCTGATGAAATTAACGAAGTTGTTTGCTATCATAAAGTGGTGAAAAAAATACAAGCCATCTGTAAAGATGGCCATGTTCATTTATTAGAAACTTTGGCTGAAACAATCGCCGAGAGTAGCTTAGAAGACAATCGGATTTTAGCCATACGTGTTAAATTAGAAAAACCTGAAGCCTTGAGAGAAGCCGCAAGTGTCGGTGTTGAAATAGAACGTCTACAAACTTTATAATTCAATCGAGAGCAAAAATTGGCGGAACAAGACAAATCGATAAGCATTGATACAAAAACAACAGAGCCCAAAAGCGGCACAGAAGTTATCAAAGCTTATTTAAAAAACCTAAGCTCTTCAGCCGGCGTTTATCGTATGTTAGATAAAAACGGCACAATTCTCTATGTCGGCAAAGCTAACAATCTAAAAAACCGTGTCACAAGCTATACAAGGTTGAAAGGGCAATCCAACCGCATAGCACGAATGATCCGCGCCACAACTGAAATGGAATTCATCCTAACCAACACTGAATCAGAAGCACTTTTGCTTGAAGCCACACTGATCAAAAAGATGAAGCCCAGATATAACGTGCTTCTCAGAGATGACAAATCCTTCCCCTCTATTCTCATCCGCACAGAACATGAAGCCCCTCAATTAGTAAAACACCGCGGTGCCAGAAAACAAAAGGGCGAATATTTCGGCCCCTTTGCCTCAGCTGGCTCAGTTAACAGAACTCTCAACACTCTCCAGCAACTCTTTCTTTTAAGAGATTGCACAGACAGCCAGTATGAGAGCCGCACACGCCCTTGTTTGCAATATCAAATCAAACGATGTTCAGCACCATGCACAGGGAAAATCGAAATAGAAGAATATAAATCTCTGGTAAACGACGCCAAAGATTTCTTGCGTGGTAAAAGCAGTCATATTCAAAGAAACTTACAAGTAAAAATGGAGGAAGCCAGCAAAGCCCTAAAATTTGAGGAAGCTGCTTTTTACAGAGACCGCATCAGCGCGTTAACCCAAGTTCAAAGCCATCAATCCATCTTACCCACCGGCTTTGAAGAAGGAGATGTATTTGCCATCCACACAGAAGGAGGCAGTGCCTGTATTCAGGTCTTTTTCATTCGCACAGGTCAAAACTGGGGCAATCATGCTTACTACCCAAGAATAGACAAAAGCCACTCGACATCTGAAATCTTAGAAAGTTTTATAGCTCAGTTTTATGATAACAAACCGGTTCCAAAATTAATCCTCACTTCAGAAGAACTAGAGAATGAAAGTCTTTTGGCTGAAGCTCTCTCTACCAAAGCTGAGAGAACCATTAAAGTCATGTTACCAAAGCGCGGTTCAAAAGCTGAGTTAATGAACCACGCCCATGTAAACGCTAAAGAAGCGTTAGCTAGAAAACTAGCTGAAAGTTCAGCGCAAAGCCGCCATCTAGAAGCTCTCAAAAACCTATTCAATCTTGTAGAACGCCCAAGAAGAATAGAAATTTATGACAACAGCCACATTCAAGGCTCAAGCCCAATTGGTGCCATGGTCGTCACTGGTCCTGAAGGGTTAATCAAAAATCAATACCGCAAATTCAATTTCAAATCCGAAGAAATTAGCGGCGGCGATGATTTTGAAATGATGCGCATCATGCTTCGCAGACGTCTAAAAGCACTCGTCAAAGATCATGGAACAAAAAAATATGAAGACGAAGAAGCATTAAGCGCTTCAACAGATCAAACAAACACACCAGACGAAACACCTCACTGGCCAGATATCCTATTAATAGATGGAGGAAAAGGCCAACTCTCATCAGTCATGGAAATAATCAACGAACTAGAGCTAAAGGATATAAAAGTGGTCGCCATTTCAAAAGGCCCTGACCGAAATGCCGGCCATGAACAATTCCACATTACAAATCAGCCTTCATTCATGATGGAACTAAAAGATCCAACTCTTTATTACTTGCAAAGGTTACGTGATGAAGCCCACCGTTTTGCGATCGGCACACATAGAACAAGACGTAAAAAACAAATGGGAACAAATCCACTAGATGAAATCTCAGGCATTGGCCCTGGCCGCAAAAAAGCCCTGCTCTCACATTTTGGTTCTGCCAAAGCTGTAAGCCGTGCTGGACTTAAAGATCTAAAAGCGGTTGATGGTATTAGCGCTCAAATCGCAGAAATCATTTATGATCATTTTCACGAATAATTCACCAAAAAACCCTTGCTATAACAATTTATCTGATGAAATTAACCCTTAACCAAAGGGACGCACCATCAAACCATTGACTGATCAGGCCTCGCATGGTTTTTAAGGATTATGGAACACTCATTGCAAAATAATAGAAACAAAAGAAACAAAATGGTTTGGAATTTACCAAATATCCTAACCTACGGTCGGATCATTGCTGTCCCTGCCTTTGTTACCTGTTTTTACTTCACCGGAGATGTCCCAAGAGCCATTGCTCTTGGCCTGTTTATCGTGGCCAGCGTAACAGACTTTCTAGATGGTTATTTAGCAAGAGCCTGGTCACAACAATCAAAACTTGGCCAAATGCTTGACCCAATAGCAGACAAATTATTAGTCGGCGCAGCTCTCATCATGCTTGTATATGATAGAACAATCTATGATCTTTCAGTCATCGCAGCGGTTATCATTCTAAGTAGAGAAATCTTGGTTTCCGGTCTTAGAGAATTCTTGGGTCAACTTTCAGTCAGTGTGCCTGTCACGAACATCGCAAAATTCAAAACCGCAGCACAACTATGCGCTCTAGGTTTTCTCATAATGGCCCCATTAGTAGGCAACATGTTCGGCAAAGATGGCTATCTTATATTAATCCTAGGAGACAGCCTTCTATGGTGCGCTGCAATTTTAACACTCTATACCGGCTTCGATTATTTGCGTGTTGGTATTAAATATCTCATTGAAGAAGACATGAAAGATTAATCTCATGAAGATTTTATATTTTGCGTGGGTACGTGAGAAAATTGGCAAATCACAAGAAGAACTTGAAATTCCAAATTCTGTGAGCACAGTCGCTGATTTAATTTCATGGTTAGAGACCAAAGGTCCTGAATACAGGGCCGCTTTTGAAAATAAAGAAACAAACAACTCAGCCATAAAACAATCTCACGTTGACCACCGAACACCTTTAAACAATGCAAGTGAAATAGCCTTTTTCCCGCCTGTAACAGGCGGCTAGAACTTATCACTAAATATTAGGAAACGGTTTTTGTATAGCGCGGTTGTTTGTGGGCATCTGAAGCAAAGAAAACTGCAACCTGAAGGAACACTTAAGCGACGGTTGCTAGTGGGCAACCGAAGGAGCACTAAAGAGAGCACTAAAAATGACAATTCGCATCCAAACAGAAGATTTCGACATAACAAAAGAAATCAACTTACTAAAAGAAGAGCGCAGCAAATGCGGCAAAGAGGATGTCGGTGCTATTGTCACTTTCACGGGCACAGTCAGAGACATGGCTGGTAAAACACCCATCAGCTCAATGAGCCTCGAGCATTACCCAGGCATGACAGAAAAACAACTCGAAGCTATCGCCGAAGAAGCCAATAAGAGATGGCCGCTATTAGGCACAACCATCATTCATCGCATCGGTGAGTTAAACCCAGGCGACAACATCGTCCTCGTCATCACTCTCTCATCCCACAGACATGCCGCCTTCGAAGCGGCTGATTTCCTGATGGACTTCCTAAAAAGCAAAGCCCCTTTCTGGAAAAAAGAACAACCACTAGAAGGCGAAGCAAATTGGGTCGATGCCAGAGATAGTGACAAAAAATCCCTTACCAGGTGGGAAAAGTAATACATCTTTTTGCAGAGCAAAATTTATATTCCTGCAAAATTTTCATTTATAAAAACGTCAGATAACTCTTAAACTTCACAAAGCCCTGAATTCATGAATATACTGCTCTTTGAAATCATAAGGAGAGTTCTGTGAAACGACGCGATTTTCTCATCACTGCCGGTGCATCTTTCTTCACTGGCGGAGTTGCAAGTCTCGGTCTAGGAGCAAACGCAGCCCCATTCGTTACAGACCTAGAACTCCAAAAAACAAGCTTTCTGTTACAAAACCAGCCAACTAAAAACATGGTCAGCCTTTCTCAAAATGCTCCCCCACCTGTCATCTATGGCCAGCAGGGCAAACCAATGCATTTAAACTTATTGAATAGTTTAGATGAATATACAGCCATGCATTGGCATGGCCTTAGAATACCCAACAAGATGGATGGTGTTCCTTACCTCACTCAACTACCAATTGCTGGTAACGAAACTTTCCGCTACGAATTCACACCTCCTGATGCCGGCACATACTGGTATCACCCTCACTGTATGACCATGACACAAATGGCCAGTGGTTTAACTGGAGTGATGGTCATAAAAGAAAAAATCGATAGTGGGTTTGATAGCGAAGAAATCATCAACTTAAGAGATTTCCGGCTAGATAAATCAGATCAATTAAAGAAACCATATACGCTAAGAGGTGCCGCCCGCGCAGGTACTTTCGGCAATGTCATGACAGCCAATTGGTTGAAAGCCCCTGTTTACAATCATAAAACCGGCAGTCTTGTTCGCTTGCGCATAGCCAATACAGACACCACACGCATTTACTCATTATTTTTAACAAGTACCGAAGGTCAAATAATAGCTTGGGATGGACACCCAACAGAGCACCAAATTCCCATGCCAACAGAACAACATCCTCTTCTCTTAGGTCCGGGTCAAAGAGTAGACATCGCCTGCAAAATGCCGGAAATTGAAGGGCAAGCAATAAATCTAATAGCAAAAGTAAGAGGACATAAAAAACTTATGTCAACCTTACTTTCAATTGGCCCGGATCAGAAGCGCAGTTTAAAAGAGCTAACACCTCTACCCAAAAACCCACTTGCCAAACCAGACTTAAAATCCGCTAAAATACATGAACTTATTTTCGGATGGTCACCAGAAGGCACAGAGCCCAACAACGGTTTTTGTGGATCACTTGGCAAAACATTCTGGTCAATTAATCGCGTCCCATGGCCCGGCGATAATGCCTCAAACACCAGTCCGGTCGCAACTCTAAAACTCGGCAACAGTTACATTCTAAGGTTGCGCAACTCATCCCCTAACTTACACCCCATCCATCTTCACGGTTTAGCCTTCAAACCACTAAGGTCAAATAAACGAAAAATCTTGCCTAATTGGACAGACACATTCTTGCTTTTAAAAAATGAAGTGGTCGACATCGCCCTAGTTGCAGACAACCCCGGCGACTGGGCCTTCCACTGCCACGTCATCGAACATCAAAAGACCGGCTTGTCCGGCTACATCCGAGTAACTTAAAAACCAGCCCTTTTCTCTCTTTTACGTGACTGAACATCACGCCACCGTGAGAACTAATCACGAAAACCATTGATTTCCACAACGACTATCAAACAACTTCACCAGCTCGTGAGCTGCTCTTTTATTCTCACCAACAATAGATCATATTCAGTATCAACAAATGATGATTACTCATTGAGTGAATATTGGAGATTTATTATGAAAAACTTTTACCCACTATCAGTCGTATTTTTATTAGCAGTCACCTTGATCAGTAGCGCCCTAGCCGTAACATCGCAAAGCCGTGTGAGTGATGAACTTTCTCATTATAGTTCTGTCCAGCAATCGATTTTACTATAAAAAATGAACGATCTATCTCTTGACAAAAATCACCCCTGGATATTAGTTGCCATGATAACCAATAGACAGAGGTATACATGTCAAAACCTTTATTCATCTTTGCAGAAATAAAACCTAAAGCAGAACATTTTGACGAAGCAAAAAAAGCCATTGTTGGCATTCTAGCTGAAACACGTGCTGAAAAGGGATGTCGGTCATTTGATTTATTCAATTCACCAGATCAAACCACACTATATCTATTTGAAGAGTGGGACGATCAAAACGCCCTAGACGAGCATTATGAAAAACCTTATATCGCTGAAGTTTTCAAAGCTTATGAAAATTGGTTAGCCGAGCCACCGAGCATACTGCCATTAGATAGCGTAAGATAAGGTCATGTTCTTTTCTCATGGAACTACTCACGGATTGTGTGGTTGAAGAGTATGCTTCAACTACAACAAGAGGCAACAGTAATTCAATAACTGAAGCCTTATCAATGATGCGTGTAGCCAGCCAATTAATTCGACCTGTAGATGCTTACTTCAGCTCACATAATCTTTCACAATTGAATTTCTCATTCTTGTTGTAATACATCGTGAACCAGATATTGAAGGTTTACGTCAAAGTGAAATTAACCGACGCCTAGATGTTTCCAAACCAGTTCTAAACAGATCTGTAAGCTCATTACTAGAAACAGGATTATTAAAACTCATAGAAGATAAAGAAGATTTTCGATCGTACAAGTTGACACTAATGGTAAAAGGAAAAAGCACACTAATTAAAATCATGCCTGGTTATTTTGTAATTATTACAGAATTCATGCGTCAGAAAATATGAAGAAGCTTTCATACCTATTCTTCACTTGGTACTTGATTTAAATTTATTTATTCTCATTTATCCGAATAAATAAAACAAGCGCTATCGAAAAACAGAAAGCTAAAACACCACCATAAAAAATAGTATTATCATCATAACCCTTAGTCTCAAGAAACCAGATAGTGCCCAAACTAATACTAGCTAAGATATAAACATCTGTTTTCAAACGCAGAGGTGAGAAAAAATAAATTCGGCGTTTTCTCTTTTCTTTCATGTCTTGTCTTTCTGATCCAGATCATCAAATAAGATATGGTCAAGACTGGTACATTATTACAAGATCGCATATTCGCTTTTTTATAATACTATTAAGCTCTCACCAGTGCCATATAATCATCAAGTAAATTTTTGCTGATCTCACCTGGCGTAAAGCGATAGTCACCAAT
>JAJFHW010000199.1 GCA_021775385.1 Hyphomicrobiales bacterium
TGCCCCATGAATCACATTTGCCGCCCACCATGGAAAAAGCAAAAAAATGATAACTGGTATGAAGTCGAAACAATGGAAGACGCCGCAAGTGTATTAAAGACCGAACAAAGTCCTACCTTTTTAACCATAGGCCGATTAGAATTAAGTGCATTCATCAATCGCACAGACATTCAGTTTTTATGCAGAGCCATAGAGCCACCTAAAAAAACTGATCCAATAAAGAATAATAATAATGCTATCCCAAATAAAACCATGACAAGTACAGAAACCCAATGGCCCAAAACTTTTCAATTCATCTATGCCAAAGGTCCATACAATTATGAAAATGAATTAAGCCTAATAAAGCACCATGGAATAAAAACCATCGTAACAAAAAACAGTGGCGGCGATAAAGCAAGAGCCAAACTAGATGTCGCAAGAGATTTAAATATTCCAGTAATAATGATAAAACGTCCTAAAATCCCAACTAGCTTATTAGTTGAAACAACAAACGAAGCACTAGCCTGGTTAGAACAAATTTGAACCGAAAAAGATAAAAACAAAAATGATAGACTCTAGACAAAGTAATAAATGGCTTTCAATCATTGGCTGCGGAACAGAAGGTTATGACGCGCTCCCTAAAAAAGCAAAATCAGCAATTGAAGCCGCCAACCATCTTTTCGGTAGCAAAAGGCAACTCTCTCTAATTCCTGATGAAAAGTCACCAAATGCAAAAAGAGAAATTTGGCCAAGCCCAATGATGCCCCGTATCAAGGAAGTCGCACAAGAAAAACATGAAAACACAGTCATCATCGCAAGTGGTGACCCTCAATGTTGGGGCATTGGACAGCATTTTAGCGAACACCTAATGAATGACGAATTTGAGTGCCTTCCTTCAGTTTCAATTCTCACTCGAATAGCAAATGTCATGCACTGGCCAACCGCCACAACACCAAGCATTTCATTGTGCAGTCAACCAATTGAAACTATCTCTCTCTATCTTCAACAAAAACAAAATTTGATACTACTTTCCACCGGCAAAGATACGCCTGAACAGGTTGGCCTATTCCTAACTGAAAAAGGCTTTCGTAATTCAAAAGTAACTGTTCTGGAAAATCTTGGAACTGAAACAGAAACAATAAAAACTGCGAACGCACAAAACATCTCCTCTATTGGCCCCTTTAGAGCTCTCAATTCATTAGCGCTTACCCTAAAAGCTGATGAGAAAACTCCATCTCTCTCATGTAACCCAGGTTTACCAGACGACAGTTTCGAACATGATGGTCAAATGACAAAACAAAATATGCGCGCCATCACACTCGCTCACTTACGCCCAAACCCTGGTGAGTTATTATGGGATATCGGTTCGGGTTCAGGTTCTATCGGGGTTGAATGGTTAAGAGCTGCAACAATGTTTAAAGGCCTCCCTTGCAAGGCAATTGGATTTGAAAAAAATAAAACCCGCTTAGAAAGAGCACAAAGAAATGCACACAACTTAGGCGTTCCCCAATTAGAACTCATTTTAGGAAATGCTGAAGAAACAATTTTAAACGCTCCAACTCCTGATGCCATTTTCATTGGTGGTGGCATTACAACACCTAACTTACTTGGTCGGACTTTAAACGCCCTAAAACCAGGTGGCCGTTTAGTGGCAAACACCGTCACCATTGAAGGCACCGCAAAATTAATAGACAACTATAAATCCCACGGCGGCTCCTTGAGCCAAATAGCAATTTCAAATGCAGACCCTGTAGGTCACTTTCATGGAATGCGCCCACAAATGACCATCACCCAATGGGTATTTAAAAAAGAGAATCTTTAAAAGTAGGAATACTTAAATTAAAAAAGCCTCCCTCAAATAAATGAGGGAGGCTAATAAATATCCGATTAAATATAACTGGCTAGCCAGTTAGAAACGAACAGGGCGCACACGATCTACCAAATCAAGCTCATCATGCTCCTCTGTCCCAGGGTCATCAGGTGCAGGAGGAGCTACAAAAATTTTTGTTCTCTTGCGCCGTTTACGTTTAGATTTAGGTTTGCCCTTTTCCTCAGTATCTGAATGTTCTGAGGAACGATTAACTGTCACCACTGTTGAATTATCAGCTTCTTTATCAATTTCTGTTTTTTTAGCAACCTCAGATTTATTAGCAATCAATGTCTCGCTTACAGACTGCTCATTGTCACTTTCAACGTTTATTCCTTGAGTAATATCAGCTTTTTCATCCTGCCTGGAACTATCTTCAGCATCAACTGTCTCTACCATAGTCATGGGTTCTGATTGAGGTTCAGTTTTAACAACAACCTTTTGATCTTTATCGACAGGTACGATCAACTCTTCCGCATCAGCCACTAAAGCTTCATCACCCGAAGTGCCCTCTGAGCTTTTTTTATCTTTTTTTTCAGCAAGGTCTGTTTTTCCAGATACATCACTTTCAGTTTTGTTAACGACAGGAACAGCAGGAACCAAAACCATATTAGAAGGTGAGCTCTCATCTTCTGCAACATCTACAGATGCTTCCAAAGCTTTCTGAGCAGTCAATCCTTCTGCCGTCACCAAATCAGCTAATAATTTTTTAAGCGTATGCGTTTCTTCACTTATGATGTCATCCTCAGGTGGCACTTTCCATTCAAACCCATCAAGTTTATGACTAATAGGAGTAAGAGGCGCCCACTCATCAGCCACCACACCATCAGCAATCCATTGTGGATCAGGCATTGCATGAATACCTCGGGCCAACCATTCCTGCACCAAACCAATATCACCACTATCTGATGCCTCAATTCGGGCCATCAATGTGCAAACTCTTTGCGTAGGCCTCCCTCTGGTCAAAGGCCCAAGTGCTTCACGAGCTGAAGCCCAATCTTGTGCTTCAATAGCAGCTATACCAACAGCAAGTGCTGCCTCTTTATGTCCAGGTGTTAACTTTGCTAAAGATTTTATCCTATCAAGCCGATCTCTCACACTATCACCAGGCCGAGCAAATGCACTCACCACAGCCAAATCAGGATGAGGTGCCAATTTCCAACATTTGCGAAGTACCTTAAGCGCCGGCGACATTTGACCTTTAGAGGCGTAAACCCGCCCGGCAACAACACTTGCAGGAATAAGAGACGGAGCTAACCGGCTTGCTTCATTCGCAAGTTTCAGGGCTTCGTCCATATCACTATCTTCAAGCTCAATTGCCAAAGCCGTTAACAAGACTGCACGCTGACGTTTGGCTTGCTTTGCTAGAATATGTCTGTGATCTGTAGCAATTTTTAGTGTTTCTAAAGCCGCGCGCCACGAATGTTTCTTACATTGTAAATCGAAAAGTCCAATGACAGCCCAAGGTAAATCAGGTCGCCTTTGAGCAGCCCGCGCCGCATATTGAGCAGCCGCTTCAATTTCATTTTGCTGCAAGGCAAGCATGTATAGACCGCGCAAACCAAAAAGCTCCGTATCAGAAGCAGCTAGCATGCTTTCATAAAGTTTTGTGGCTTGTTGAATATCACCCTTTAATTCTGCAGCTTGTGCCCGCAACATCAAAGTCATTGGATCATTGGGTAAGGTTTTTTTGGCCTGCATCGCGTAACGTTGCGCCATAACATCATCACCTGAGCCAAGTGCAATCAAACCACTGCTCAATGCATCAATGCCTTTTTTCTTCTTTTTTATTGAAAGATATTTAGAAAATGCTTCTGGTGAACTCATAACCATCCGCAACACTGTCCAAACTATCATTAACAAAAGGAATGATCCCAAAAAGACCAATACGACAGATCTCAAAGAGGGCTGAATTTCACCACCCGCCCATTGAATAGTCAAATTACCTTCAATCAGTGACAGACCATAGGAAATGCCTGCAATAACCAAAATGTAAAAGAAAATACGAAACATCTTTCGTTCACCTTTTTAAAAAACTATCAAGAGAACAATTAGAGTTAAACTCGTCCTAATCATAATTCTTATTCAACAAAATTTTTCTTTAACACAAACTGAGTAAATCTTTTTAAGATTTCGGGCTTAGAGAATTCAATAACTGGTCTTCAAGCTTGCGCATTTCAGTTTCAACAAACAAACGCGCCTCAACTTGCTTTACCCATGGAGACATCACCTGCTTAGCCTGGCCCTCAAGAGCTTGAGCTTCTTTCAAAGCTTCTTCAACATGGCCGTCTTTAAATTTATACTCCATACGAGCTAAAACAGCTTCGGCAGTTTCTCCTTTAACATCACCTGTCCGGCGATATTTAAAAGCTGTCCGTGCCTTACTCACTAATTTATCCCATCCAAGCCCATCAACTTTTTGTCCATCACTCTTGGCCAAAGCCTTAATAGCAAGCTTTGGAAATGTGTCTAACAGTGCCTGTTCATTCGGCACACCCGTTTCACTTAAACCCTCAAAAGAGGAAAGGTTCACATCAGCTCCAGCCAATTGTTTTACTGTTTGCAATTCAGAAGAAAATCCATCACCCCGGTCCATCCCGCGTTTTAGGTTTGCAAATGCAATGGCAAGAGCACTCCGACGTGCACTGGCAAGCGCTTCAGCCTCTCGTTTCGAAAATAAAGCAATTTTCTCATCAATTTCAGTAAGAGCAGACCGTAAAGGCGCAAGCTCAGTACCTAATTTCGTAGTTGAGATAGAGGCACCTTCAACAGTCGTCAATGTTGTCTTTAAACGATCAAGGTCAGTAACAAGTTTAGATGATTGAGCATCTAAAGACGCAACTTTCTTTCCAAGCGTATCAGTTTTTAATTTGACACCTTCAAGCTGACTAAGTGTCTCTTGTTCAGCAATCGCCTTAGAAACTTGTTCTACTTCTCTGCGCAAGCTTTGCTTAAACTCAGTTTTAATCGTTAAAATTTCAGTATTAACTCGTTCTTCAATCTTATTTAGTTTTGTAGCAATGGCAGTAACCTGTGCTAACTGGTTCTTTTTGCCCTCGTTAGACGTTCCAAGAACTGTTAAATCAGCCAAAGTTTTTTCAAGCTCCTGCACCCGGCCAGATAATTTCTCATCACCAGAAACAGCATCGATCTTAGATGAAAGGCTTGAAATCTGCTGCTTGAAACCTTCAGCTTGGTTATTTTCTGAAAAGTTCTGAAGTTGCTTTTCAAACCCATCAAGCCTGTTAGCAAGCGTAGAGCTATTTTGAATGTCACCCGATGTGACCAATTGCGGCATAAATTGCTGACCAACCAACGCCAGTACCGCACCAATTACTGCAGCAAATAATGTTTTAAAAAATGAACCGGAAGATTTTTTTTGTTGAGAGAGTACAAGCTCAGTGATTTGTTCAGCTGTAAGCTCAGGCCCTAAATCGGTGGTCTCACTATCCGACAAAGAAGCTGTTGCCTTAGCCTTCTTAGGTGTCTCATCTTTAGAAGCATCTTTTTTAACAGCTTCTTTAATAGAGGCTTCTTTCTTCTCGGCCTTAGTTTCCATTTTTGCTTCTTTATCCGCTGAGCTATCTTCAATAGCTTCAGAACTGACTTTTTCAGCTTTTAAATCCAAAGTAGCCGCCGGTTTCTTAGTTCGGTTTCGACCCCGGTTTTGATCACGCCTGACCATATTTAACTCCAAACAAAATTAACGAACGAAAAGAACTCAATGATTATACTCTTAATATAGTCATTTACACCTGATCTGAAAATGGTTTTTCAAAAAAATATTGTCTCC
>JAJFHW010000200.1 GCA_021775385.1 Hyphomicrobiales bacterium
TGACCAGCTTATGTATATGGCCAAAGGAAAAAGTCGGCAAATCCCGGGTAATTATGTTGAAATGACAGAATTCCACTTGGGTAAAGGCGACGCAAAAAAAGCAGTTCAAGACTTAATTGCTCAAAGAAAAGAAACTGAAGAAAGTTACCAGAGCGTGGAGTTAGTCGCGATCTAACACGGATAAATTTTTCAATTAAAACTCCCCTTGGTGTTTTAAATCAAAGTGACTGATGTCACACCAAGGGGGAAATAAAAATTAGCCAAACACGCGCTTAAAAATAGTGTCGACATGTTTCGTGTGATAATCGAGATTAAATTTTTCTGTGATATCATCTTCACTTAAAGCAGCTCGAACTTCTTCATCAGCTAAAAGCTCAGTCATAAAGTCCTTACCTTCACGCCAAACTTTCATTGCATTGCGCTGCACAAGACGATAGCTGTCTTCACGGCTAACACCTGCTTGTGTCAACGCTAAAAGAACCCGTTGAGAATGGACAAGGCCGCCAAGTTTATTGAGGTTCTTTTCACAGTTCTCTGGATAAATCACAAGTTTATCCATCACATTCGTCAAACGTTTAAGTGCAAAATCCAAAGTAACTGTCGCATCAGGGCCAATCATCCGCTCAACAGAAGAGTGAGAAATATCTCTCTCATGCCAAAGCGCAACATTTTCCATTGCCGGGATAGAAAAGCCGCGAACCAAACGAGCAAGACCGGTTAGGTTTTCTGTCAATATTGGGTTGCGTTTATGCGGCATAGCCGAAGACCCTTTTTGGCCTGGTGAAAAATATTCTTCAGCTTCTAAAACTTCAGTTCTTTGTAAATGACGAACTTCTACAGCCAACCGTTCAATAGAACTAGCAATCACACCTAATGTTGCAAAATACATTGCATGACGATCGCGAGGGATCACCTGAGTTGAGACAGGCTCAGCCTCAAGTCCAAGCTTGTCAGCCACATAAACTTCAACACGTGGGTCAATATTAGCAAAGGTGCCAACAGCCCCAGAAAGCGCACAAGTAGCAATTTCTTCACGCGCCGCAATTAGGCGTTTTTTCGAGCGATCAAATTCGGCATAAAAAGAAGCCATCTTTAAACCAACGGTTACAGGCTCAGCATGAATGCCATGGCTGCGACCAACACAAACGGTATCTTTGTGCTCGTCGGCACGGCGCTTAAGAACCACAAGGAGTTCATCCAAGTCAGCCAACAAAAGGTCGGTTGCTTTAACAAGCTGCACATTAAAGCAGGTGTCTAAAACATCGGAAGACGTCAGCCCTTGGTGGACAAAACGAGCATCATCACCAACATGCTCAGCCAAGTGAGTAAGAAACGCAATCACGTCATGCTTTACTTCCCGCTCAATCTCGTCAATGCGGTCAACATTAAATTCAGCCTTCCCGCCTTTTTCCCAAATCACGTCAGCAGAAGCTTGAGGAATAGTCCCAAGCTCAGCCATTGCAGAAGCAGCGTGGGCTTCAATTTCAAACCAGATGCGGAATTTCGTGGCTGGTTCCCAAATGTCTGTCATCTCTTTACGGGAATAGCGAGGGATCATGAGCGTTTACTTTCTATTGTGTTTAAGAAATGAGGAGGTGCCTCATAAAAAGAAAAAAGAAGGTTAGTGCGTTCCTTTATCCCAAAAGTGGGGTTCACTTTTGGGATAAAGGAACGCTTAAGAAAATTCTTAGAGCATTTCAATGAATTCATCAAAAAGAGAAATGCCCTAAGGAGATTTCATTTTTGCTCCCTTGTGTCAAGAGTGCCTTCTGGAAAACTCAGGTGAAAAATGACGCAAACCCTCCAGAAAGCTAATAAAAATGAAAAAAGCAGCACTTCATCTAAGAAGCGCTGCTAAATTTCTAAGCAATGAAAGCTATTGAACCTTCCTATCTAATCTCTTCTAGGACCAAACATGGTGATATATAGAGCACCAGCCGGCAGTAAACCTAAAATAGAAAGACGTAGCGGGCTTAAAAACAGAGATGTAAAAGCATTAATCCCTTGAACAAGCGAGATATAAAAATCTTGCGCACCACTAAATTGATATGTTGGGCCAATTTTACCAGGGAGCGGTAAATATTCGTGCGCCAACGTCAGAGCACCACCGACTACCAAAAACAAAACCGTTAGAGTTAGAAAAGCAAAAACAAATCTAAAGAGCATAGGGCGGCTAGCCACTAAAACTTGAAACCACCACGTTAATAACGCGGCAATTGATCCTGAAATGCCAACTGCATAGGCCGTATTGGCAACATCATCTGTTAAATCGCCACCGCCCATTTGGATGTGTTCCGTCATCAATGCGCCAGATAAGAAAATTCCATAAATAACTGAAAATAAAATCGCAAGCACTAAGCCAGCAATTTTACCGCGTCCATGTCCCGCTGTTGCGGCTGCACTATTTGCCATTAAACTTCCCCTTAAAACTTAAATTTCAAATTTCGATAAAGAGCCTAACTAATGATTGAGACAGATTAACGGCTCAATCACAGCTTTTTTCGTAATTCAAGACGTTTTAAACAGTTCAACCGAAGGTTAAACATTCGCAACGTTGAAAAAATGTAAAGTTGTGTATAGCAAAGCATCTCAAAGAGCAAAATAGAGTCCGCGAGAGAACAGGGACTTGTGCACAATTAACGTTAAATTGACTGGCGTATAGCCCAATCATACTCAAAATTACAAATATTTCGTGCTTCAAAGCCAGTATTTTATAAAATTATGAGGCCTAGAGCATGCCACATAGTATTAAATTCATTAAAAACGCTTAAGAAGCTATCTGACCGAAGAAGGGAGTGCTCTTCTCTAGAGCACGGACATGGCAGCGAGAGCTGCCCGGCGCGAGTGCCGCCCTGTCGGAGGGCTTTTCGCTTCTACTGCGAAAAATGCCCGTGAGACAAAATAAAGCATGCCTTTGAATCCAATAAAAAGTGAAATGCTCTAGTTTGTAGCGTTGAA
>JAJFHW010000003.1 GCA_021775385.1 Hyphomicrobiales bacterium
GTTTGCACGGTGTTGGTGTTTCTGTTGTGAACGCGCTTTCCGAAGTTTTAGAAGTTGAAGTGGCACGAGGGCAGCAACTTTATAAACAGACTTTTTCTCGCGGCATTGCGCAAGGCGGTTTGGAAAAATTAGGATCTATTAAAAATCGCCGTGGTACGAAAGTTCGCTTCATTCCGGATGAACAAATTTTTGGCAAGGGTGTTAAGTTCAAGCCATCAATTCTCTTTAAGATGGCACGTTCGAAAGCTTATTTGTTTGGTGGTGTTGAGATCCGCTGGTTTTGTGCGCCTGAATTATTAAGTGAGAAAGACGCAACCCTTAGTGAGGCCGTTTTCCATTTCCCTGGTGGTTTGAAAGATTTCCTCTCTGTGCGGGTTGAGGGAGCTACGCTTGTTGCCAGCACACTTTTTGCCGGTAAGATTGAAACGAAAGAGGGGCATGGCTCGCTTGAATGGGCGCTTTGTTGGATTGCTAATCGCGATGGTTTTTTAAGTTCTTATTGTAATACAGTGCCGACACAAGAAGGTGGCACACATGAAAATGGTTTGCGAGCTGCTTTGACCAAAGGGCTGCGAGCGCATGGTGAGCGGGTTGGCAACAAGAAGGCTGCTCAAATTACCGCTGATGATGTGCTTGTTAGTATGGGAGCGATGCTTTCTGTCTTTATTCGTGAGCCGGAATTTCAGGGGCAAACGAAAGATAAGTTGGCGACTGTTGAAGCTGCGCGAATTGTTGAAAATTCTATTAGAGATGAGTTTGATCATTGGCTCAGCACGCATACGTCTGAAAGTGCGAAACTACTTGAGTGGGTTGTTGACCGGGCTGAAGAACGATTGCGCCGTAAGCGCGAAAAAGAAATTAACCGCAAAACGGCGACACGCAAGTTACGTTTGCCTGGTAAGCTTGCTGATTGTTCTGCCAATTCACGGGAAAATACTGAAATTTTTATCGTGGAGGGTGATAGTGCGGGTGGTTCTGCTAAGCAGGCGCGCGATAGAAAATTACAAGCTGTGTTGCCATTGCGTGGTAAAATCTTGAATGTTGCGAATGCGAGCTCAGCAAAACTCGCGCAGAACCAATTGCTTTCTGACCTTGTGCAAGCGCTGGGTTGTGGCATGGGGCGCGGTTTTGTTCTGGATGATTTGCGGTATGATAAAGTTATTATCATGACCGATGCGGACGTTGATGGTGCGCACATTGCGTCTTTGTTAATCACATTTTTCTATCGGCAAATGCCTGAGCTTGTACGTACTGGGCACCTCTATTTGGCGATGCCGCCGCTTTATAAAATTGCTCAAGGCGCAAAGACCCTTTACGCGCGTGATGATGGTCATAAAGATGAATTGCTTGATAAGGAATTTTCTAGTCGAGGGAAGATTGAAATTTCTCGATTTAAGGGCCTTGGTGAAATGATGGCGCATCAGTTGAAAGAAACCACGATGAACAGACAAAGTCGGATTTTGTTGCGGGTGGAAATCACTGAAGATGAAGAGATCACATTGGACAGTGTTGAGAAATTGATGGGTTCAAAACCTGAAGCTCGATTTGAGTTTATTTCTGAAAATGCCGAATATGCCACTGATCTTGATATTTAGTCACTCATGACTTTTTTAAGAAATGAAATAAGCCCCGCATTATTGTGGGGCTTTTTCTTTTTTCGCTTTGAGTTTGATGAACTCTCTAATTTTTCCGAAAAGAAGAAAGTTTCCAGGTGCCTTGTGAATGTTATGAAGGTGTAGAGGCTGTGTTCTAATTTGGACTACAAAAAGATTTGATTTTAGATCCAGCGTTGCACTGTGTTTTTGTATTCAAGATATTCTTCGTGAAATTGATCAACTGCGGCTCTTTCTGTAGAGTTTTGGGTTTCTCTTAGATGATTTTTATCTGACAGATTTCTCTGTTACGATTTCACCTGAAAAATATTGCTGAGCGGGTTTTGTTTGAGGATTGTTGATCAGGTCCATTGCTTTGCCTTGTTCGCTCACCTGGCCTCCTGTTAAAAACAAAATTTCTTCAGCTAAACGTCTGGCTTGACCAATGTCATGGGTAATGAGGATGATTTTTGTTCCTTGCGTGTTGGCAGCTTTAATTAGATCTTCAATGACGAGCGTGGCATTTGGGTCGAGGCTGGCTGTTGGTTCGTCCAAAAATAAAATTGATGGTTTGGTCATGAGGGCACGGGCCATTGCCAGTTTTTGTTGCTCACCGCCTGAGAGTAGGCGGGCTGGATTGTTGGCTTGCTCTGTTAGTCCTGCTCTTGTTAATGCTTCCTCTATAAGTGTTGCTTGTTGCACATCATTTTTAATATTTTTGACATGTAAATTATAGCGCAAGTTTTCAATGACTGATCGGCGGAGTAGCACTGGTTTTTGAAACACCATGGCCTGTGCATTTTGAATCAATTTTTGATTGTCTTCATTGTTCCAGCTGATCGTGCCGGATGTTTTCTCAATTAAGTTGTGTAAGAGCCTTATGGTTAGGCTTTTGCCAGCGCCATTGGGACCCATCAAAGCTGTTATTCCCTCTGCTTCAAGTTTAAAGCTTAGGTTGTCGATGAGTCTTTTTCCATTTACTTCGAATGCTAAATTTTCCACTT
>JAJFHW010000021.1 GCA_021775385.1 Hyphomicrobiales bacterium
GACAAAAGCTTGCATCATCTGGGCCAGTTAAAAATCTATATAATTTCATAGTTTATTCCCTATAAACCTAACAGTTATTAGCTGCAATATGATTAAGATTCAGGCCAAAACCCAACGATATTACACAAAGGTACAATATCGCTGGGATACCTTAGATTTCACGCAGGTCACATTAACTATGTGCGGGCGCCTCAACTTTGAGCGAGTGCTTCGATGGCTTCAGAGATTGCAACAGTGCGTTTTGCCATTTCTGCGTGCAACAATTCAACCATCTTTCCATCCACAGTAATTGCGCCTTTGCCTTGATTTTCTGGTAATTCAAATGCGGCTATGATTTTTTTAGCCCATTCAATTGCATCAATAGAGGGAGAGAATACTTCGTTACAAGGGCCGATTTGACCTGGATGGATTAATGTTTTGCCATCCATGCCGAGATCATTACCTTGTGCACATTCTGTTTTAAATCCGTCTTCATCTTTAAAGTCGTTATAAACCCCATCGACAATATCAATTCCGAAAGCACGGCCTGCGGCGACACAAGTTGAGAGCCATGAGAGCATGGCTTCTCGTCCTGGTTTAATTGCAGCGCCCGTTTCTTTTGAAAGATCGTTTGTTCCCATAATGAAAACAGCCAAGCGATGACTGTCAGATGGGCCATTTTCAGCAATATCTAGAGCCTTTAACATAGCAAGAGGTGTTTCCATCATGGCCCAAAGGTCAATTGAAGGATCGCTGCCGAGTGCTTTTAATTGATCTCGCACAGCACGTATATCTTCACCACTTGAGACTTTAGGGATCAAAATCGCATTTGGCTTGGCGCTAGCAGCTGCCTTTAAATCCTCTTCAAACCATGGTGTGTCAAGGCCGTTCACACGGATAATTAATTCTCTCTGACCATAACCACCGGCTTGAACAGCACTCGCCACCTGGCCACGGGCCATATCTTTCATATCGGGAGCCACAGCATCTTCCAAATCAAAGATGATAGCATCTGTTGGTAAAGATTTACCTTTTTCCAATGCGCGTTCTTTTGAACCTGGCATGTATAATACTGAACGACGTGGGCGGATTGTGACCATTATTTTCTCCATTTTATGATTTGGCTGCAATTTATCGGGTTATTTATAAAAACGAAAGCCCTATAAAGTATAGTGATTTTTAACATTCTTATTTGTCTAAACCAACGACCTTAGTAAAAGGACCTTTGATGCAAACCTCACTAAAAGGGACTGTTCTGGCTATTAGTTCTGAAGTCGGGGTTGGTGCTGTTGGCCTTTCAATTGCTCGTTTTGCCTTTGCAAGGCAAAATCTCAAGGCCATTTGTTTACCAACAATCATTTTAGCTTCACGGCCAGATTTAGGCAAAATGGCTAGACATGTGATCCCAGCTAGTGATTTAGATGCCCAATTAAATGCTTTAACTGATGATGGTTGGCTTACAAAACTTAACGGAGTGATGACTGGCTATTTTGCAAGTGTTGATCAAGTTGAAACGACTGCGGCCTTCCTCAGTAAATTGCGCCAACAGAACCCATCCGCGCACCTTCTTGTTGACCCGATTTTGGGGGATTGTGACACAGGACTTTATGTTTCTGAAGAGGTGGCTCACGCAGTGCGAGATTTATTACTCCCACTTGCAGATGTTATCACGCCAAACCTTTATGAGTTTTCCTGGCTTTGCGGAAAGCCACAGCTAAATTTTGAAGAGCTTGTCGCCCAAGCTGCTCTTTTGAAAGCACCACATGTTGTTGTGACCTCAGCTCACATTGGAATTTCTACAGATGTTCCTTCTTCAAGAGAGGTGGCATCTAAAAAGGCAGCATCTAGAAAAACAGTTGAGACTTCAGGCCAACAAAGATTTATAAAAACAGTACATATTCATGATGGCGAGCTAACAGTTTTTTCAAGCCCTTTTATTGATCAAATACCGAAAGGAACAGGGGATGTATTTGCATCTTTTCTGCTATCTAACCTAGTGCAGGGTGATGAGGCAAAAGATGCTGTTTGTGAAAGTGTGAAATTTCTGGAGAAGATCGCAGAAAGGGTTGAAGGGTCTAAAACCATTGAACCCTCAATATTTTTCTCTCACTGCTATTCTATGAGCTGAAGCTCATGGGCCTCCGAGAAGCGGCGCTTGCGCCGGGCTTCGTTGACACTGCGCCATGTTCGCTCGCTAAACTCGCTACCTTCTTCGTATGGTGGGGTTTTGGGTTGTTTTCTCTCATGGGTATTCCAAGTGCTTTTAGTAACGCTTCAGATGCCTACTAGTAACCGCGCTATAACAGTCACCCAGCCCGAAAAGGGCTGGGTTTTTTTTCGGATAGTGAGGTTTAACTTCTTGATTTTTTGATGAAATAATCAAGTGATAGTGGCCCAGCGCCATTGACGATGATGGTGAGGAGCGCAACAGCCCATAAACCATGAAGAACATAAGAACCTGGGAATACGAAAATTTGGATGACAGCTGTCATAACAAGCAAACCAAATGCAGCAAACCTAGCACCTAGGCCAATCCATAACAGAATTGGAAGAATAAGCTCAGCGTATGTTGCTTTGAAAGCTAGAATATCTATTAGACCTTCAGGCAACGGAAGCCCTTGAAAATAGATATCTTTGAACAATGATTTTGTTTTGCTCAAGAT
>JAJFHW010000201.1 GCA_021775385.1 Hyphomicrobiales bacterium
TTCAAGATGTTAGAAGCTCTTGAAGACCAAGATGATGTTCAGAACATTTACGCCAATTTTGAAGTATCCGATAGCTTAATGGAAAAGCTTGGGAACTAGTACCTTTGTAATATTCTATACCTTACAAAGGTTAGAGATTTAGTCCAAAGAGAAAACCTAGAAATAAAAGAGCGCGTTGTTTTAATTTGTATGCTCTCGTTTTGAAAGGGATTTCAGTGAATAAGACAACGCGCATTATTGGCATTGACCCTGGGCTTCGTTTTATGGGGTGGGGCATCATAGATTTTGATGGTGTTCGCCTTTCATACGTAACAGGCGGTACTTTAAAATCAAATGCTAAAGAGAGTTTGGCGGAGCGCCTTGCTTCGCTTTATAAAGGGCTTAGTGAAGTTGTTGAATATCATGACCCGCAAGAAGCGTCTGTTGAGCAGACGTTTGTGAATAAGGATGCTGTTGCGACTTTAAAACTTGGTCAAGCGCGGGGCATTGCTTTGCTTGTGCCAGCTCTTCATGGTTGCCCGGTTGCTGAATATGCACCAAATATGGTGAAAAAAACTGTGACGGGTTCTGGTCATGCGGATAAACAGCAGATCCATGCGATGCTTCGTCATCTTCTTCCAAAAGCAAAACCAGATACTGATGATGCGGCTGACGCTTTGGCGATTGCTATTTGTCATGCTCACAATCGAGGGCAAGACCGTCTTCGTTCGGCTTTAAAGGCTGGCTAGAGGCTTAGGGCCTCTGTCATTTTCTCTTCTATTGCCTCCATATAAAAGAATTACTGTATTCTCGCTTCAGATTTCTCTATTTTAAATTCATAATTTATGATTCTCTATTTTTCAATGAGACCTTGAATGGCGGTTGGTTATTGACTGACTTCATCTTTGTTTCATTTAAGAGGATTAACTTTAAAGTATCTCAGGGCAGGGCTTTGTATGATTGGTAAATTAAAAGGCATCATTGATTCAGTAGGTGAGGATTGGGTCCTTATTGATGTGAACGGTGTTTGTTATGATGTGCACTGTTCAGCTAAGACGTTACAAACCTTGCCAGCTGCTGGTGAGCCTGCTGTCCTCTCGATTGAGACACATGTTCGAGAAACTGAGATTAAGCTTTTTGGTTTTGCTAATGATTTTGAGCGGGAATGGTTTCGCAAATTGCAATCTGTCCAAGGTGTTGGGGCTAAGGTAGCGTTAGCTATTTTAGGAACCCTGACAACGACTGATTTATCAAATGCGATTGCTTTGCAAGATAAAGCCATTGTATCTCGTGCGCCTGGTGTTGGGCCCAAGGTTGCTATGCGAATTGTTTCTGAATTGAAAGACAAAGTTCCTATGCCAGCCGTGATTGATGGTAAAACCTTAGGTGGAACCATTAAGGTTGTGGCGCCGGGCGGTGGGACTTCAAAGGCGGCTGATGCGGTTTCAGCTTTGACAAATCTTGGTTATCAGCCAACTGATGCTAGTATGGCTGTGGCCGCAGCTTTTCAGGAAAACGGTGAAGAAACTACCGTCGAAGAACTTATCAGGCTTGGCTTGAAGGAGCTGGCGAGATGAGTGATCGCATGATTGATGGCAAGCCCAAACTCACGGATGAAGAAGAGCGCTCCATTCGCCCGCTTATACTCGATGATTTTGTTGGCCAAGATCAAGCTCGGCAAAATATGAAAATTTTTATTGAGGCGGCTCGTGGGCGGGGAGATGCGCTTGACCATGTGTTGTTTGCTGGTCCTCCTGGTTTGGGTAAAACTACATTAGCGCAAATTGTTGCCCGTGAACTTGGTGTGAATTTTCGTTCAACTTCAGGCCCGGTGATTGCAAAGGCCGGTGACTTAGCTGCGCTTTTGACAAATTTGGAAGAGCGGGATGTTTTATTTATTGATGAGATCCATCGTTTAAGCCCCGCTGTTGAAGAAGTGCTTTATCCGGCCATGGAAGACTTTAAACTTGATTTGATTATAGGTGAGGGACCTGCTGCACGCTCAGTTCAGATTGAACTAGCGAAATTTACTCTTGTTGGTGCAACGACCCGCGCTGGGTTATTAACAACACCTTTGCGCGATCGTTTTGGCATTCCGATCCGGTTGAACTTTTATGAAACGTCTGAGCTTGTGGGAATTGTTACCCGGGGCGCTAAGGTTTTAGAGATGCACATTTCTCCGGAAGGTGCGCTTGAAATTGCGATGCGCTCTCGTGGGACCCCGCGAATTGCTGGCCGGTTGCTGCGCCGGGTTCGTGATTTTGCGTCTGTTTATGGTGGGGGAGAGATCACTAAAGACATAGCCGATAAGGCGCTTTCTCAGTTAGAGGTTGATAGTCTTGGGCTTGATCAACTTGATCATCGGTATTTGCACTGTATCATTCATAATTATGAAGGTGGGCCTGTTGGAATTGAGACCATTGCAGCGGCACTTTCTGAACCGCGAGATGCTTTGGAAGAAATTGTCGAGCCTTATTTATTGCAGCAAGGGTTAATTGCACGCACGCCCCGCGGCCGGGTTGTGATGGCAAAAGCTTATAAACATTTGGGATTGAAGCGGCCAGAGAGTTCACCACAAGATGTTCAATCATCTCTGTTTGGTGAAACAGATGTGGATAAATTATCTGATTAATTTTGTGGATTTAGACGTTAGCACTTTTGTTTAACTCTTCAATATTCCTGATGCTTTTGGTTTTTTAAGTAGAAGTTTTGACTAAAACGCCTCAGAATAGGCCAGTATTGGCGCTAAAGTTTCATTCCTTTGTTGTGAATATAGGATTATTTTAAGTCCTGATTTGAGTGACGGATCAATTTAAAAATTTTTAGCTTTAACGATTAAAAAATTTGTATCGAATGGATTGTACTGAACGGTAATTTGGGGAGAAAACGAAATGGCGTCATTATTTGGTGTGATTAAAAAAATGTTTGGTGGCGGTGATAAACCAGCTACGAAAGAGACCGTTCAGGACACTGCAAGTGGGCAGGAAGCTGGAGGCAATATTGTTAATGATGCGATTGCGAGCGGGCAAGAGGCTTTAAATACGGCCAAAGAGCAAGCTTCATCAGCGGTTGAGACAGCAGTTGACAATGTGACTGAGACTGTAAGTGAAACTGTTGACCATATGGCAGAGGCTGCGGCTGCTAAAGTCAGTGAAGTTGCGAACTCTGAAATTGTACAAGAAGCTGAGAGTGTTGCTATTGCGGCGGCTGGTGCTGTTGGCGGTGTTTCAGGTGCAATGACTGAAGCAGTGACTGGTATGGCGCAAGCGGCTGCAGGTGCTCTTCATGATGACGGTGAGGGGGGCTTAGCGCCTACACTTCCTCCGTTGGCCTTGAAGGAGACAATTGATTATTTGGACAGAGACCATTTTGTTGTGCCACGTTCCGATAATGTGATTAAAGCGATTGCACTGATTGATGAAACTGTTGGTGAGAAAACAACAGCAAAAGCTATGCGAATTTTTGAATATGGTGTGGCGGCTGGTCATGCTTATGAATTGCGTGTTGATAGAGAATTGTTATTACTAGGTGCATTGCTTGGTCAGCTCGGTGACGGAGCGTCAGCAAAAGCAGAAGCTTTTTGTGTTGAAAATGGCATGTGGGGTGGCCTTGCTAAGAAGGTTGCTTTTGCGATTGAAAATGCATCGAATGGCTTAAGTGTGGATGATATTGAAGTTCGTGCTCTTGCGCTGGGTGTGGCCGCAGAATCTGCCAATGGTGAAGTGGATTATGTTCATGCCGCCACTGCCGCTGAGACACGTAACAAACATATTCAATAAATCACCATTTGTTTTAGTGTCTATTCAAACTCAGAACGTTTGATTATAAGTCGCTTGATGAGGTCTAATCTCATCGAGCGATTTTTTTTGTGTTTTGTCATGATCGTTGCATACCTTGACTTTGCGGAGGGATGATAAACGCTTTGAAATGAATGATTGGCCCTAAAATTTAGCTGCAAAATATTA
>JAJFHW010000202.1 GCA_021775385.1 Hyphomicrobiales bacterium
AAGGTCGTTTAAACGGCAAGCCATCAACATACACTGGTAGTAAAAAAGCTCCATCTTGGCCTGAAGGTGATTATAAAAACACCGGCAAAGTTGAAGCATGGAGCCACGGTGGCGGTGCCCCATGGCAAACACCTACTTTTGATGTTGAATCAAACACAATCGTAGTTGGTACTGGTAACCCAGCTCCTTGGAACACATGGAAGCGGACTAAAAAAGGTGACGATCCAAGAAATTGGGAAAGTCTCTATACTTCAGGTCAGGCTTACGTAGATCCAACAACAGGTGATATGGTTGGTTTCTACCAACATACACCAAACGATGCGTGGGATTTCTCAGGCAACAACGAAATCGTACTGTTCGAAAAAGACGGTAAAAAATACGGCGCACACGCAGACCGTAACGGTTTCTTCTTTGTGACAGATCAAGAAAAGCTAACCAAGCGTGGTGGTAAAATTAATCGCCCACTTTCACTTGTAGCAGCTCATCCATTCGTTCCAGATATTTCATGGGCAAAAGGTTACGATCTGAAAACAGGTAAGCCAATCGAAGTCGAAGGACAACGTCCACCTATGCCTGAGCCAGGGAAAAAACAAGGCAAGAAAATCCAGGTTACACCAAACTTCTTGGGCGGTAAAAACTGGAATCCAATGTCTTATAACCCAGACACAGGCCTGTTCTACATCGGTGCAAACCACTGGACAGAAGATTATTGGACAGAAAACATCACCTATAAAAAAGGTGCTGCTTATCTTGGCCAGGGCTTCCGTATCCGCAAGCAGTTTGACACTCACATCGGTGCGCTAACAGCGATTGAACCTATGACAGGTAAAATTGTATGGACAGCTAAAGAGAAACTACCTCTTTGGTCTGGTACATTGTCAACAAAAGGTGGCTTGGTCTTCACAGGAACAAGTGACGGCTATGTGAAAGCATTTAACGCTAAAACTGGTAAAGAGCTTTGGAAGTTCCAAACAGGCTCAGGCGTTGTGTCTATCCCAATCACATGGGAAATGGACGGCAAGCAGTATATCGGCATTGGTTCAGGTTACGGTGGTGCAGTACCGCTATGGGGTGGTGACATCGCAGACCTGACAAAGCCTGTATCACAAGGTGGTTCATTCTGGGTGTTTGAATTGCCAAAAGAGCTTGCAGCGAAATAAGTCTCCATATTTTCAAAATATGTAGATGTTTCAATCTGCAAAATTCAAGAAAATTCAGCAATGAATTTAGTCCCTCATCAAAGTGTTTCACTTTGGTGAGGATCTAAAAGCCTCCCTTCCCAATATAGGCATTTCTTGAAAATTGAGTTGGCGGGAATTTCTTCCGCCAACTCTCGCATTTCCCCCAATGAAATATTCTGTAAAGAAATGGAGCGATTAAATGGCGCGTATTTTTAAAACACAAAATGAACGAAAAAATAGTCGCTTGAAAGCTATGCTATCGGTACTTTTGTTGAGTACAATCGTCGGTGCTTTATTCACAGCTTCCCCATCAAGTGCCTATAAAAAAATTGTAAACGAAAAAGAACCACGGCCCAATCCATGGATTATCAATGGCTGCTAAATAAAACCAAAAACCGTTTGCCACAATGCTGACTTTAGACACGCTGATCTAGCTCAAGCTAACTTGGCAGGCGCTGATTTAAAAGGCGCAAAATTCGCTAGGGCAGATATGCGCGGCATTAATCTAACTGGTGCAGATCTATCTGGCGCAGATTTAGAATCAGTTGATTTAAGAGTGAGTAAATTAATCAAAACAAAATTGGTCGGCGCAAGCTTGCGCGGTGCTAATTTAGAGTTCTCACGCACAGCCAGTGCAGACATGAGCTACGCAGATCTAACAGCTTCGAATTTCGAAGCGGTGAAAGCTTATAAGTCGATTTTTGTTGGCGCGAAAATCATTAATGCGAATTTCAGTGAGACCAAACTCTACTATGCAAATCTCGCAAATGCGCGCATGAAAGGCACCAAAATAACCTTTGCGATTTTCCAAGGAGCGTTCATGGAGGGATGTGTTGGTTGTCCGCATAATTGGTAAGCTTTGTTTCGGTCTTTTTGTGGTGTTGGGTCTAAGCTTAGGACAAGCCTTTGCCGAAGAAACGAGTGAAACAGGAGAAAGTGCGCAAGACGCGTCTTTTAAAAAACACATCAATCCTGGCAAAGCCTTACAGCAATGCGGCAAGATTGAAGATGATAATAAACGTCTCATCTGTTTCGATGAATTAGCCATAAGGTTCGCAGCCCCAACCTACAAAGGACGGTTAGGTACAGTCACAGACAACTTTACCATTAAAAAATCACACCTCCTTCGCTATCGAAGCCAGGGCGTGATCTTTGTTCTCTACCTAAGAGATAAGCAAGGCCGCGTTCTGCAAAACTTTCATATCGGCGGCGGCGGTGAGAATGAATATTTAATAAAAAAACCGGGAACATATTCCCTAAAAATACACGGAAGCGCAAGCTGGGAAATTTGGCTTGCCCCGATAATAAAATAAAAATATTTGGGAGGTTACTAAGATGTCAATTTTAAAGAAATCGAAAATTTTAGCCATATTTACAGCAGCAGTGCTTTCAGTTGCTATAAGCCAACAAGTTTTCGCGCACGGTGATGGCGCACCGCAACCAGTAGATACAACTGGCCTAAAAGAGTTGGGCAAAGATTGGCTGAAACTAAATCCCTATAAGGGGAATGAAAAAGCCATTGAAATCGGCTCTTCGGGTTACAACTCAAACTGCGCACGTTGTCATGGGCTAGAGGCAAAGTCGGGGGGTGCATCTCCTGATCTACGCTATCTCGAAGATGACGCCGAAGGCGACGAATGGTTTATCAACCGCGTGAGAAAAGGCTATCACCAAAATGGCGTGACAAAGATGCCAAAGTTCGAAGGCCTCATTTCACAAGAAGCCATGTGGGCCATCCGCGCCTATATCGATAGTCGTCCAGAATAAAGAAAATATAATAAATTATAAAAAGAAAATAAGAATACTAGCAGATTGTCCTTCTATGAAAAAATATCATACCCCAGTCCTCCTAGGCAGCCTGCTAGTTGTATTTCTGCCTTCCATCGCGAAGGCAGAAATACAAGAATACCTCATCCGCCGCATGATCCTGCTGCAAACAAAATGCGATCTTGTGGATGTAAAAAAAGAAGAACCCAAACAAGGCGGCTTTAAATTCCTAACCCGCTGCGAAAACGTGTCGTTCTATCCCGACGGCGTAACCATCACCTGCTCAGATAAAGACAGAGAAACGTCTTGCAAAATCAAAACAAAAATCAAAAAATTCGAAAACCTAAATTTGCTAAAAAACTCAGTCAACCAGCATCACGATGATGAAGCTGAGAAGTAAGCGATAAAATAATCGCCGGTTTGATAACTAATCACGAGTTTCACGAAGAAGGAGTGACGCCCCTTTCGGGCGTCAGGACATGACGCCAGAGGCGTCCGGAGCCTAGCTCCGCCCCTCGGAGGCCCATGAGCTTCAGCTCATGGAATAGCCGTGAGAGAAATCTCCGTCATCCCGGGCCCGACCCGGGATCCACCTCTCCACACGACGGATAGCAAAGTTTAGCCGCGAATTCTCACCACCTCGCTAACCCCAGTGCAAGCCACAATCAAACCACCCAGCCAATAGATCCCGGATCAAGTCCGGGATGACATCGAGAAAATAACGAAAACCGAACACTATGAAGAAGGGAGTGCTCTACTTCAGAGCACGGACATGACGCCAGCGCGGTTGCTTGTGGGCAATCTAAAGCGCAGATAAAAGGCGTCCGGGGCAAGCCCCGCCCCTCGGA
>JAJFHW010000203.1 GCA_021775385.1 Hyphomicrobiales bacterium
GTAGAGGCGTCACTCCTTCTTCGTGTGGCTGGTTCCCCTGAGTTTTCAGTTGTCCCACTAGTAACCGATACGAAATAACCGCTTCTTTTTTTGCGGCGCTTCAGATTGCCTACCATCAACCGCTTCTTTTAGTGGCGCTCCAGATTGCCTACCATCAACCGCTACTTTTAGTGGCGCTCCAGATTATCTACCAGTAACCGTGCAAAACCCCAAATATCTATCATTGACGAAATTTGCGCACTCAAATAGGGTCCAGACTTCATATTGGAGTTTTGGTTTGCCCAATTTTTTGGCAGTCTAATTCTCCTTTTGCAGGTGGCAGTTATATCTCGATTGCTTTTTGAAGCAATTCAACCTGAAGTCCATATAAGAATTTATTATTTATTTTAAAGGGTTATAGAAATAATCATGAGTGACGGTGCGCTAAAAACATTCGCTGAAGATAGTAAAGCTTGGCCATTTGAAGAAGCTCGCAAGATCGTCAAACGGTTGTCGAAACAAACAGAAACAGAGCCTTCTTCTCCAATTATATTTGAAACAGGGTATGGCCCTTCTGGTTTGCCGCACATCGGCACTTTTGGTGAAGTTGCACGGACTTCTATGGTGCGTCATGCTTTTCGTGTCTTGACTGAAGATAAAATTCCGACACGTCTCATTTGTTTTTCTGATGATATGGATGGGTTTCGTAAAGTTCCGACAAATGTGCCTAATGCTGAAATGCTATCTGAATATTTAGATAAGCCCTTAACAGCCGTGCCTGATCCTTTTGAAACACATGAAAGCTTTGCTCATCATAATAATGCTCGCTTACAAAGTTTCCTTGACCAATTTGGTTTTGAGTATGAATTCTTCTCTGCAACTGATTGCTATAAATCTGGTCAGTTTGATGAAACTTTACTTACGATGCTGCGAAACTATGACAAGGTGATGGATATTATTTTACCAACCCTTGGTGGTGAGCGCCAAGCAACCTACTCTCCTTTTTTACCTGTTTGCCCAACAAGCGGCAGAGTTTTACAAGTCCCCATGATTGCTCGCGATGCGGATGCCGGCACTATCACATACAAAAATCCTGATAGTGGCGAGGAAATAACAACTCCTGTGACTGGTGGTCATGTCAAATGCCAATGGAAAGCTGACTGGGCCATGAGATGGGTTGCTCTTGGGGTTTCTTATGAAATGGCGGGCAAAGACCTGATTGATAGTGTGCATTTGTCTAGCCGGATTGCTAAAGCACTTGGAGGCAAGCCTCCTGAAGGGTTTAACTATGAACTCTTTTTGGATGAGAAGGGTGAGAAGATTTCAAAGTCGAAAGGTAATGGCCTGACGATTGAAGAATGGCTCACTTATGCAAGCCCCGAGAGCTTGTCTCTCTTTATGTTCCAAAAACCAAAGACTGCCAAGCGTTTGTACTTTGATGTGATCCCGAAAAATGTTGATGAATATCTTACATTTTCAACCAAATTTTCTGGGCAAGAACCTAAAGAACAGCTGGTAAACCCGGCTTGGCATATCCATTGCGGCGAAGTGCCATCTGGCCAACTGCCGATTAGCTATAACCTATTGCTTAATCTTGTTTCTGCATCGAACGCCTCTGAGCCTGAAGTGCTTTGGGGCTTTATTAAGCGCTATGCACCTGACGCCACAGCAGAGACGCACCCTGAGCTCGATCGAATGGTTGGTTATGCGATTAATTACTTCCATGAATTTGTGGCGCCAACGAAAGAGTTTCGCAAGCCAACGGACATGGAGCGTGCTGCAATTGAAGACCTCGCTAAACGGTTTGACGAGGCTGAAGATGGGCTAGATGGGCAAGGTTTGCAGCAAATAGTATTTGATGTGGGGAAGCACCATGAATTTGATCCGCTTCGCTCTTGGTTTACGGCCCTTTACGAAGTGTTGCTTGGTCAGTCGCAAGGGCCACGTTTTGGCTCATTTGTGGAGCTTTATGGAATTAAGGAAACTGTGGCTCTTATAAATGAGAAGCTTAATGGTTAGACCATTCTTTGATCACGATTAAATTTTAAATTCTCAAGAGCACTTCATTTATTTGAAGTGCTCTTTTTTTTATGAACAATATTTAGGAGAGATTTTCTGGGAGGAACTATGGAAAAGAAACTTATACCACAGACACTTATGCAACAGAGACTAAGTATCATCACATTAGGCGTGGGCGACCTTCAGCGAGCGAAAGCGTTTTACGATTCTCTTGGTTGGAAGGTTGCCTCTGATGCATCTGTTGAAGAAATAGTTGCTTACGACCTTCAGTCAATGGCACTTGCACTTTATCCGTGGGAGAAATTAGCTAAGGACGCCAATGTACAAACTGAGCGCTCTGGCTACTCTTCTTTTTCCATAGCCCATAACCTCAACTCTGAAGAGGAAGTAAGTGAACTTCTTTGCAAAATACCTGAAGCCGGAGGCACCATTTTGAAACCGGCGACAAAAGCTTTTTGGGGTGGGTTTTCTGGCTGCTTTGCTGACCCTGATGGTCACATTTGGGAGATAGCATTTAACCCCTTTGCCAAGCTTGGGTCCAATGGGGAATTTCAGTGGAATGGAGTGACTTCTAATGACGAAACCAATTGTTGAAGACGCTGTAGCAATTATTCCTGTTTCAGATATGGCGCAAACCCTTGAATTTTACGAGCTTACTCTTGGTTTTGAAAAACGGTTTGTCTCTGATGATGCTACTTTTGCGATGATGCTGCATGGTGAGGCTGCCCTGCATTTTATCAAAGCTGCAGATGATCAAGCGCTTAAAGCTACTCGAACCAACATCTCTATTTACCTTTGGAGCAAACAGTTAGACGAGCTTTATGCCTCTCTTGAGCACAGACTATCTCCTTTGCCTGAAGGGCGTGTTCGTGCTCCATTTGATCAGGCTTATGGTATGCGCGAATTTCATGTGAAAGACCCTGATGGTTGTTTGCTGATATTTGGCGAAACAATAGAATAATCTAACATATTGTATTTAAACAAATTTGATCCGCTCTTAAAATTTTTAAGGGCGGATTTTTTATTTTAAATTCATTTTTTTCATCAACCCTTACGTTACTATGTTGACACGTGACCAAACAATCACATATAAACAAAACATGGAAACAATATTTAAAGCGCTTAGCGATAAGCACCGCTTGCAACTGCTGGATGCCTTGAAAGAGGAAGATGGCCGCACGCTTAGTGACCTTGAAACTATATTACCCCACCTCACCCGGTTTGGTGTGATGAAGCATTTAAAGGTGCTTGAGGAGGCTTTGCTTATTCAAACCCGCAAAGTTGGGCGATTTAAATATCATTACCTTAACACTGTGCCTTTGCAGGAGATTTCAGACCGATGGATTTCTCGGTTTGCAGCTCCGATAAGTGAGGGAATGGTGGATTTGAAAACTAAGTTAGAGAGAGTAACGATTATGGATATGCAAACGAAACCTCGCCATGTGTTTACAACAATCATCCAAACTTCAGATAAGAAATTATGGTCTGCTCTTACAGAGCCTTCTGACGTTCAACAATATTTTTTTGGTTTGAAACTAAAAACTGACTGGAAAAAAGATATTGATATTTTTTATATCAAAGAAAATGGAGATCATGAAATTACTGGAAAGGTTCTTGAGGTCGTTCCATTGAAAAAACTTGCGCACACTTTTAAAGGTATCTGCACACCTGGCCAAGAAAATGATGCCCCCTCTCGCGTGACCTATGAAATTGAAGATTTAGGAAATGCTTGCAAGCTTACTCTTGTGCATGATCAATTTGATGGAGAGACAGAGACATATAAAAACACTGGCGGCGGATGGCCACTTATTCTCTCAAGCTTGAAGACCTTGCTCGAGACCGGCAAGCCTCTTGAGATTGCCTGATAAACAGCCCGTTTTAAAAAATGAGATCTCACCTAGAGTTATGTTCTTTTGGTGAGATCTCTTTTATTTTTTGTATTATTGAGCTGTCCAGCCACCATCTACGGCGAGTGATGTACCGGTGATGCTTTCAGCTGCGTCACTACAAAGAAAAATAGCCATTTCAGCTAGTTGCTCCACTGTTACGAATTTTTTGGTTGCTTGTAATTTTAGCAAAACATCTTTCACAACAGCGTCTTCAGAAATACCGCGCGCCTTTGCAGTATCTGCGATTTGCCCATCAACTAGGGACGTGCGCACATATCCAGGGCAAATGGCGTTTACTGTGATGTTTTCTTCAGCCACTTCTAGAGCAATGGACTTAGTGAACCCAACCATGCCGTGTTTTGCTGCAACATAAGCGCTTTTAAATGGAGAGGCGACGAGGCCATGAGCGGATGCTAAATTGATAATGCGGCCCCAGCCTTGTTCTTTCATCATTGGAACAACTGCACGGGTTGTGTAAAATGCACTTGAGAGATTAATCGCAATGATTGCCTCCCATTTTTCTTCTGGGAAATCTTCGACAGGTGAAACTGTTTGAACACCAGCATTATTCACGACAATGTCTACGCGCCCAAATTTCTCTTTGGCCTCTGTGACCATTGCTAAAATTTCATCAGGCTTGGACATGTCAGCACTATTATAGATACAATCTACGCCCATCTCTTCTATGGATTTTCTATTGTTTTCAATTTCGCGGCTGTCACCAAAACCGTTTAAAACAATGTTAGCACCTTCAGCTGCTAACCCTTTGGCCATGCCTAACCCAATACCGCTGGTTGAGCCTGTGATAATGGCGACTTTATCTTTTAATTTCATGATGGATACTTTCTTTATGGATCAGGGGAGGTCTCATTTATTTTATAAATTTCTTACAATTAGAGATGTAGAATTGCTTTAAAATCTGATTTTCACACCTCTGCTTATGCCATTTTCGAGGTATTTTAAATATAAAAATTCCGTGCTCGTTTTTCGGCGTCATACTTGTTGTCTTTTCTTTATATCTATTTCTTAGAATTCACAATCTTCATCTCATAGGATTTTAGCAATGGACTTTACAAATAAAATTATCTTAGTGACTGGAGCTAATAGAGGAATTGGCAAAGCGTTGGTTTTTTCTCTTTTAGAGAAAGGGATTAAGAAAATTTATGCTGCGGCTCGTAACACAGCTAATTTACCTGATTTTCAAGATACTCGGGTTGTTCCTTTGACGCTCGATATAACGAAAATTGAACAAATATCGGCCGCAACGCATATGGCGCCTGATGTTGATATTTTAATTAACAATGCAGGTTCGTTAGAATTGGTCAGTGCGTTTTCTGGCCCACTTGATAAAGTGACCAATGATATGAGTGTCAACTACTTTGGCCTCCTCAATATGATGCGTGGGTTTCTTCCTGTTTTAGAGGCCAATCAAAATTCTGCTCTAGTGAATATTGTCTCTATTGCAGCATTTGTTAATGTGCCACTTCATGGTGGATACTGCGCTGCAAAAGCTGCTGCTTTTTCACTTACACAGGGCGCTCGTATCGAATGGGCATCTAAAGGGATTGCTGTACATAGTGTTAACCCAGGGCCGATTGACACTGATATGACAAAGGAAATTGAGATGGATAAAGCCTCCCCCTTTGACACAGCTTCAAGAATTATTGATGATCTAGAAGCTGATGTTCGTGATATTTTTCCGGACCCTACTGGTCAGCATATGTTTGAAACCTGGCAAAAAAATTATAAAGACCTTGAAGCAATGTCTGCAGACATGATGAAGGGTGCTTAGAATTAGATGTTTGACGAGAAACAAAACAATGAATATTACCAGGCCTTGATTAACCGTGATAGCACCTATGAAGGGGTGTTTTTCGCAGGTATCACCAGTACTGGAATTTTTTGCCGCCCCACTTGCACAGCTCGCAAACCAAAGCGGGAAAATTGCTTGTTTTTTAAAACAGCACAAGCCTCACTACTAGCCGGGTTTCGGCCGTGTAAAAGGTGCCGCCCGCTTTTGAACCCAACAGAGCCTTCTGATATGATAAAACATTTAACAGAAGTGGTTGAGAGTGACCCGGCAAGGCGGTGGACTGACAGAGATGTACAAGAGCTTGGCTACACACCATCAACAGTGCGGCGTCAATTTAAAAAACGATATGGTATGACTTTTACAGCCTATTCAAGGGCACGGCGAATGGGGATTGCTTTGAAAACAATACGTGAAGGTGACAAGATTATTAATGCTCAGATAGACGCTGGTTATTCTTCTGGCAGCGGCTTTCGTGATGCGTTTTCAAGTATCATGGGATCAGCACCAAATGACAAGAACCATAAAGTTTTGAAAGCTGAATGGATCGACACGCCGCTTGGTAGCATGATTGCCATTTTTGATGAAACGCATCTTTACTTACTTGAATTTACAGACAGGCGTGGGTTAGAGCGTGAAATTGAAAAGATGCGCAAATCACTCAAAGTTGCAATTGTTCCTGGCCGCAGTCCTGTTACTCAGATGATTGAAGATGATTTAACAGCTTATTTTAAGGGAAATTTAAAAGAGTTCAAAACGCCACTTAAAGTAAATGGTTCTGAATTTCAAAAATCCGTTTGTGATGAGCTGCTCGCTATTCCCTATGGCGTGACCCGCTCTTATGCAGAGCAAGCCCATCGCATTGGTAACCCCAAAGCCGTGCGCGCGGTTGCGAGGGCTAATGGCATGAACCAACTTGCTATTATCATTCCCTGTCACAGGGTTATTGGATCTGATGGTAAATTAACGGGTTATGCTGGCGGATTGGCGAGAAAAGAATGGCTTCTAGATTTAGAAAAGAACCATCAATAATTGCCACTCCTACTCTCTTCGCGTTATTCATTTAAACCATCCATTGACTTGGCTCTCCTGCCCTCCCATATTGATATTCAATTAATTTTAGCCAAGAGAATAATAATTATATGTCCGACTTCTCCTTTGATCATAGCTATGCAGATTTGCCTGAAAGTTTTTACCACCCCTCACAACCTGCAACTGTGCCGGAACCGGTTTTAATCAAGGTGAATACGCCTCTTGCTGAGCAACTTGGGTTTGATTTAGAATTTTTAAACTCTGCTGAAGCTATCGATTTTTTTTCTGGCAACAAACTGAAATTTAACGCCGCCCCTATTGCGATGGCTTACGCAGGGCATCAGTTTGGCGGCTGGGCTCCAAAATTAGGAGATGGGCGGGCGCTATTAATTGGTGAAGTGATTGATAAAAATGGCATGCGACTTGACGTTCAACTTAAAGGTTCTGGGCGCACGCCATATTCTCGGGGCGGCGATGGCAAGGCTGGGCTTGGGCCAGTTCTTCGAGAGTACATTCTTTCTGAAGCCATGGCTGCTCTAGGTGTCCCAACTACCAGAGCGCTTGCAGCTGTCTCTACTGGTGAGATGATCATACGCGAAACACTATTGCCTGGAGCTGTGTTTACTCGAGTTGCTCAAAGTCATGTTCGTGTTGGGACGTTTCAATACTTTGCCGCTTTGGATCATGCGGAACCAGAGAAAAATTACGTTAAGACTTTAGCTGATTACGTGATCGAGCGCCATTATCCTGAAGCTAAAGAAAACGAGAACCCATACCAGGCCTTGCTGCGTTCTGTCATCCATCGCCAAGCGCATTTAATCGCGCAGTGGATGGGTTTAGGCTTTATTCATGGCGTAATGAACACGGACAATATGCAAGTAGTTGGTGAGACCATTGATTATGGCCCCTGCGCTTTCATGGATACCTTTCACCCAGATAAAAAATTTAGTTCCATTGATCGCCAAGGTCGTTATGCGTGGAATAACCAACCAAATATGGGGTTATGGAATTTAGCTCGTTTGACTGAGGCATTACTCCCTCTTTTAGATAAAGAAGAAACGGTTGCCATTCAAATTGCGAAAACGATTGTGGGTGAGTTTATGCCGACGTTTCATCAACGATTGCTTGAGATCTTTTCTCAAAAAACTGGTTTATCAAACAGTGAGAAAATCGATGCTTTCATGCAATCAGCCTTTGTAGCGATGACTGAAAACAAAGTTGATTTCACACTGTTTTTCCGGCACTTAACAGAAGTCGCGAATGGGGCTGATCCGAGAAGATTTTTGGATCTTTTTGAAGATGCTGTCAATGGTCAGAAATGGCTTGATGATTGGAGCGAGACCTTCATTAAGGATACCGTTTCCAATTCGCAGCGCGTGAAAGGAATGCAGGAGATAAATCCGGTTTACATCCCTCGTAACCACCGGGTAGAGCAGGCCATTCAAGCTGGTATGAATGATGATTTTAGTTTGTTTCACGAACTTGTCCAAGTTCTTTCGAAACCTTTTGAAGCCCAAGCTGGTTTTGAGTGTTACGAGCTCCCCCCTCTTGCTTCTGAGGAAGTTCGGCGCACTTTTTGTGGCACTTAGCAGTTTACGCATCTATCTAATGAAAACGAATTTTGGGAAGTGCGCCCTGCACTTCCCTTAATGTGTGACAATAAACGTGGAGCTTATTCTTTTACAAAAACAAACCGCAGCGTTACTGGTGCTGTTCTTGTGATTGAAGGAAGTTTTGCTAGTTCCATCAATTTTGATATTTTGTCATTGATGCCCGCATCTTCCATTGAGAGCATGATCATTTCATCTGTAGTGACCATGATTTTCTTATCTGTTAATTTGGCGACAAACATATCTGCTTCAATAGGAATGTCTTTTCCTTTAAATGACAATATTCCTTTTACGGTGACGGTAGCTGTACCGCCGGCTTTCAGTTTGTTGATTTCTTCAGGATTTATTTTTGTTTTTAACGTAGCTGCGACTTTAGCTTCGTCAAAAACGAATTTGACCATTCTTTCATTTCGAATGTCAATCCAAGTCTCGACGCTGCTTAGATCAATTGAAACCATGACTGTACCATCAGTGGCTACATTGCCGCTTAGCTTGGTAAAATGACTAACCTCACCGACTTTATTTTTTTTGATGGACCCGAAAGCTACCTTTGATTCATCAGATGATAAGGTCCATTTGCCTGCTTCGTGATGTGCTGCGCTTGCCATATTAAATGACAACAGACCCATTAAAATTGCGGTTATTAGTGTTTTTAAATTAAGCATGTTTAACTCCCATGAATTTGATTTATGGGAGTTAAACACCTCACTTGAGAAATTATTCATTCAAACGAAAAATTATTTTATCTTTTGAGCAACAATGTATCTATGTGGCGGGTTTGCGGGGTAATCACCACATTCTATGATTTGAAACCCAGCGCTTTTGATTAGCTCATCAAACTCTTCACTGTTTCTTATTTTCACAAAGGGGGCTTTTCCGAATAACTGCATCACTGGTAAAATGGTCATCATTGCCAAGAATTTGAGAGACGTCTTTTTCTTCGGCTTGCATATGGTTTTTGAAATAAAATAACCGCCTCGCTTTATTCTCTCATTTATGCATTCTAAGTTTTGCGGTAAATCTTGCAGGAGGTGTAATACATTAAACGCTAGCACTGCATCATAATGAGTTTGATCTTCTAAATTTGGATCAATGGTTGGCTCAGAAACTTCGGCTGTAACAAATCGAATATTACTTATTTCTTCTTTCTCAGCTTTTTCAATTCCTATTCGTATCATCTCTTGTGAAATATCTGATGCGGTTAGCCCTTTAACACTGCTTGCTAAAAGAAGTGCTGTAGATCCTGTTCCACAGCCAAGCTCAAGCACTTCATCGTCTTTTGTCAAAAAAGACCTGGTTCGCTCTAGGGTATATTTATAAGCCTCTTCATCAGCGATTTTGGATTTGGCATATTTTTCAGCTACACCGTCCCAAAATTTTGCTACTTTTTGCATCCATATTCTCCTTTAGATACAGAGATATCTATAAAAAATATGAATATCAATTGCTTAAATCTGTCCATCATATATACAAATATGTATGAACTGGGATGCTGTATCATTTGACTGGAACCACGCTCGAGCTTTTTTAGCAACCGTTGAAGAAGGTTCTCTTTCAGCGGCAGCACGCGCTCTTGGTCTCACACAACCAACTCTTGGTAGACAGGTTGCTGCTTTAGAAGCAGAACTTGATGTTGTTTTATTTGAACGAGTTGGGAAGAGCTTAATCCTCACAGAGACCGGGCTTGAACTTCTTGAACATATGAAAAAAATGTATGAAGCTGCCAATCTGGCTTCCCTCTCAGCTTCAGGACAATCACAAGCGATTGAAGGTCGTGTGCGCATTACGGCAAGTGATATTATGTCGGCTTATATTCTTCCAACTGCTTTACAAAAAATCAAAGAAATTGCCCCTCGTCTTCAGATTGAAATTGTTTCTTCAAATCAAATAAGAGATTTGCAACTTAGGGAAGCCGACATTGCCATTCGTCATGTTCGTCCTGATCAAGCTGAACTCATTTCTAAACTTGTTTGCGAAGCTGAGGCTTATTTTTATGCTTCTAAGGTTTATCTAGATGAAGCGGGGCGCCCACAGAACAAAGACGACCTTCAGTCTCATGTATTTATTGGTTTTGGTGATCACAACCGGATGATCGAGTATTTGCAACCGCTCGGTATTTACCTTAAGGATGATAATTTTCGCTTTAGTTCGGAAAACGGAATTGTCGCTTGGAAAATGGCACAACATGACCTTGGGATCATTGCAATGTCTAAGGATATGGGACCTTCTGAAGATAGTATGGAGCAGGTCTTACCAGAGATGCCACCGATTAAATTTCCCATTTGGCTCACCGCTCACCGTGAGCTTCATAATAGCCGCCGTATCCGTTTGGTGTTCGATTTGTTAAGTGAGCATTTGAGAGGAAAGCAAAATAAACTGACATAAGTTGGGGTTATATTTTTTAAATTTTTTCAAATGATAAAAGACACAAAGATAAAACTAGTTATTAAACAAACTCACTTTTTCATGAATTATTCAATTACATAAATTTGATTTTTAAGCACTTTTAAGTTTTTAAACTGACGTATAAGATTAACTCAATTGAGCGCTTAAAATTATTTAAGGATTGTTTGTCATGTTACGCATTATTCTTAGCACTTTTATCATGCTATTATCTTACTCTTTCTTTTCATATAGTGCCCTTGCTGCTGCCACTGCTTGCGAAATTAAAAATGGTGAGGTGGCTATAAAATCTTGCTCCAAAATCATCAGTTCCAAAATCTACCTGGGCAAGTCGATATCTAAGCCTAACTTATCGATCATGTATGAAAATCGGGGGCGGCAATACTTTCAAACAGAACAATATCAAAAAGCAATTTCTGATTTTGAAAATTCACTTCGTGCAAATCCTGACAATGTAAAAGCAAATAACAACCTTGGTTCGGTTTATATCAGATTGCAGAAATATGACTTAGCTATCACAAGCTTTACCAAAGCCTTAGACATCGCCCCTAAATATGCTTTAGCCCTGAGCAATCGAGGGGTTGCTTATCGAAATCTAGGAAAATTTGATAGAGCTTTAATAGATTTCAACAAAGCTCTGATTGTTGATCCTAAAAGTGATTATGACTACTTGCAACGCGCAGAAGTTCATAAGCAAATGAAGAATTATAACGATGCCATTGCCGATTATAATGCGTCTCTAAAACTTAAGCCTAATGTATCAAATACATATTATTCCAGAGGGATTTCTTATTATTTTTTAGGACAGCACCAAAATGCTTACAAAGACTTTTCAAAAGCTTTTGAAATTGATCCATCAAATAAAGATGCTGAAAATAATAAGAAGGCTATTCTGAAAATAATAGAAAAATCAAAGAAGTAAGAAATAATTGAAAAATCAAAGAAGTAAGAGAGTTGGCGATGCCACGCGGGTTCGAACCATAGACCTACTGCCTATGAAACATGACAACTGAAGTCGCATTCAAATCTCTAAAAACCACCCTTCAATAAAAATAAAAACCAGCTTCACAAATGAGAAGCTGGTTTAGACGTTATGCCATCCAAAGTGTTGTTACCGTTAGCGGATTTTATGGGGGCGCACGCGACAACTATTCCAAGTTTTTGAACTGCGGGCTGGGGCAGTTGATATTACTTTTCTGGTATTAACTCGATCTCTGGTAACAAAATTTTTTACTAAATTTGGGTGCGAAAACTAAAAATTCAAGAGGGTTCATTAAGCAATTACAAACATATCCTTGTACTGTTCGCGCAGTTCTTTTTTCTGCACTTTACCCATTGTATTGCGCGGCAACTCTGGAAGAGTTAAAATCCTCTGGGGATGTTTAAACTTGGCCAGAGATGATCCGATATCATCGGCTATCGTTTCCAAATCTAAATCCGTATTTTTCTCGGCGACAAGAATAGCAACTACAGTCTCTCCAAAATCTGGATGAGGAACACCAATTACGGCACTTTCTAGCACCCCCTCTTTATCATCAAGCAAGACTTCAATTTCTTTTGGATAGATATTATAGCCTCCAGAAATAATTAGATCTTTGTTACGCCCGACAATACTAAGGTATCCATCTTCATCTATTTGACCAAGATCACCGGTAATAAAGAAACCATTTTCACGCAGTTCTTCTGCCGTTTTTTCAGGCATCTGCCAATATCCCTTAAAAACATTCGGGCCGCGCACTTCAATATCACCAATTTCACCCAGGGCAAGTTCCTCACCAGTACTGCTGTCGGTAATCTTGATTTCAACACCAGGCAATGGAAATCCTACTGTTCCTGCTCTGCGTTCTCCGTTATATGGATTTGAAGTGATCATATTAGTTTCAGTCATGCCATAACGTTCAAGTATCCGATGTCCAGTTCGTTCTTGAAATTTAACATGGGTTTCAGCGAGCAATGGTGCACTTCCTGATACAAATAACCGCATATGTTCAACGGCCTCTCGGGTAAAACGAGGATCATTCAGAAGACGTGTATAAAATGTGGGGACACCCATCATCGCAGTTGCTTGAGACATGAGTTCAAGTAGAGAATCTAGATCAAACTTAGGAAGAAACAGTACCTTTCCTCCCGTTAGTAATGAGACATTAGTTGCCACAAAAAGACCGTGAGTATGGAAAATAGGTAGCGCATGTAAAAGAGTATCATCAGCGGTAAATTCCCATTCTTTTACCAAAGCTTGGCAGTTCGACAAGAGATTGCCTTGTGTCAACATGGCACCCTTGGAACGGCCTGTTGTACCAGATGTGTATAAGAATGCTGCGAGATCATCAGCAGTACGGCTAACTGGCGTAAAATCTATTGGATTTTCGGCTGCCTTGGCAGTAAAGCTACCCGTCCCATCTGCATTCATTGTTTCAAGGACGGCGCCGCAGGATTTTGCTATGAGTTCTAATGCATCAGCTCTTTTGGCATCACATAAAAGAACGCGAGCGCCACTATTCTCTACAAAATAGGAAACTTCATCAGCGGTATATGCCGTGTTTAGTGGTAGAAATACTAAACCAGCCTGTACACATGCTGCGTAAACGGCCAAGGCTTGTGGTGATTTTGCAATTTGCACTGCGACCCTGTCTCCAGGCTGCAATCCCATTTTACAAAATTGATGCGCATACTGTGACGTCAATTCGAGAAAATCACAATGAGTAATAATGGTCCCATTTTCCATTTGAAGAAACGGTGTTGTCTTGCCTTGATGCTGTCCAAAAAGGGTATCATATAAAGTGTTAGCCATCTTTAAACTCCTACGTTTTCTGCGGCTGCGCTCAGTGTACTCACTGCGTCTGATGCGACTACGGTTTTTTTACTCACAAACTGTTCATGGTTTAGGCTAATCTGCTCTAAGTCATAAAGGTAATTGACCATTGTTCCGTTTGACTGTTTTAGTCCATTGACAGAAGTGTCAGCTTCCGCGTGTACAGCATGAACAAGCGCACCATTCCCCAAGTGAAAACGAGCGACTGGATCTACTGGCATTCCATTCGGTTGCTTGGCATTCAAAAGATAGTAGGCCGCTATTTTTTGATGATCGTTGATCCTCTCTCCATGACTATCATTGCTTCTTAACCAACGGTTCAGCCCGGGAATTGGGGAAAGCGTTACAAACGTTTTGAGACTGGGCAACTCTTTGGAAAGGTCTGAAACGACCTGCTTTATCAGTGAATTTCCAAATGAGATGCCAGCAAGACCCACCTGGCAATTGGAGATAGAATAAAACACCGCTGTATCTGCATCTTTAGCTTCAATCTCCGCTCGGTCATTCGCAAGCAGATCCTGGATTGAATTGGGAATTCCTTTGGTGAGTGCAACCTCTACAAATATTAACGGTTCATCCGCCATTGCAGGATGAAAAAAACCAAAGCACCGCCGGTCAGATGGCTTTAATCTCAATCGAAGGTCATCCCAACTATCAATCGCGTGGACAGCCTCGTAAGCAATTATTTTTTCCAGGATGTCAGCTGGGCTTGACCAGTTTATGGGGCGTAGCACCAGAAACCCTCTATTGAACCAAGATGAAAACAGATGTTTTAAATCCACATCCAGGGGTTCTAAATCTGGCCGTTTTTTAATCATACCTAAGAGATCTTTTCGCATGGCGACAAGTTGCGCTGTTGCTCCGGGTACCTGGTTAAGTCTACGAGCGAGTTCTTGCCGTCTTGGTTCGCAAGCCTGAGCAAAGGCACTATATGTGCCTTTGCTCGGCTTTTCTTGATATGCCCGAAGTGTTTTAGTAACCACGTTTGGCTTGATTTCGAGCTTGTGAGTTATTAATTCAAAAAAAGCTTTTCTTTCATCCAAGTCCATCGCACGATAGCGATCTAGAAGGTTTCTGGCCAATGCAGTGCCCGAAACCTCACCATGACTGCTCAATAATGCATCGCACAAATCAAAAGTTGTTCGATTATCAACTTCCTCTGATAGTGCCTGATGATATCGCTGTTCAAAAATGGTCGATATCAATTCACCAAAAAAACTCATACAGACTCTCCCATCACAGCATTTGGTAACCATGTAGCTAATTCTGGAAAGAAGCACAGAAGAATGATAGCGAGTACCATACAAGCTACAAATGGCATTGACCCTGTGAGGATGGTCTTAAGCGAGA
>JAJFHW010000204.1 GCA_021775385.1 Hyphomicrobiales bacterium
TGAAGGAGAGTTAGCAATGGCTGGTTCTATTAATAAAGTGATTTTGGTTGGCAATCTTGGAGCTGATCCTGAAGTGCGGCGCATGCAAGATAATCGCCCAGTGGTGAATTTAAGTATAGCGACGACTGAGAGCTGGAAAGATAAAAATTCAGGAGAGCGCCGTGAAAAAACCGAATGGCACCGCGTTGTTATTTTCAACGAAGGTTTATGCCGTGTTGCTGAACAATATTTGAAAAAAGGTGCCAAAGTTTACCTTGAAGGCAGTCTGCAAACTCGCAAATGGCAAGATAATAACGGACAGGATAAATATACAACTGAGATTGTTCTACAAGGGTTTAATGGGAATTTGACCATGCTTGATGGTCGCTCTAGTGGCGGGCAATCGAATAATCAGGGTAATTATCAGAATAACAATAATGATTTTTCCAATAATAATCAGAATAATAATTTTGGTGGTGAGCCCAGCTGGGGACAAACTCCAGATGATAATTCTAAGCCGAGTGCGGCACCGAGTAATTTTGAAAAAGAATTGGACGATGAAATTCCTTTTTAGTGCTCCTTCGGTTGCCCACTAGCAACCGTCGCTTAAGCGGAGCTTAGAATTTTACTTCTCTCACGGTTATTACATGAGCCTCCGCGGGGTGATGCTTTTTTTTTGCGATCAGCTTAACCGTACTCGTTACTCTCCGTTCAGGCAGATCTTGTGCACCGGGCAGTAAAGCTGCCATGTCCCCCAGCCCGAAAATGGGCTGGGCTCATTCTTCGTATAGGTGAGTTCTTTTTTTTCTCAGAGTTATTAGATGAGTTGCAACCTTTCGCCTTTAAAATGGTGTTTCTAAAAATAGACTTGAATTAAACTTAATTACAGCGCTCTATAGGGGCGCTGTTTTTGTTTGTGGGATGTGAATTTTTAGGGGGTTTGCTCCATGAAATGTTTGGTAACGGGTGGCTATGGTTTTATTGGCCGGGGTGTTGTACGTGCGCTTTTACGAGCAGGGCATGAAGTGACCGGTGCTGGGCGAGATTTGCAATTGGCTGAGCGGTTGGTACCCACAATCCCCTGGATCTATTGCGATTTTAACAATGATCTTAATCCTGACATCTGGGCTGAACGGTTACGAGGGTTTGATGTTGTAGTGAATTGCGTTGGAATATTGCAATCTGATTTACAAGATGATGCTCAGTTTGTTCATGGAGAAGGCGCACGAGCGTTGTTTCAAGGTGCTGAGACAGCTGGTATCAAGCGCTTCATTCATATATCGGCTACTACTCTTGGGCGTGAAGAAATTGGGGGCGGTAAATATAAAACTTCGCAGGCTGAAGAAGATAAAGATAGCAGTGAAGAATTTTTATCTGAACCTCATTTTGATAAAGATGCTAATGTTGAAGGATTGCCCGAATATGCTTCAAGTAAACTCACTGGTGAACATTACCTTGAAGAGACCTCATTAAATTGGACTATTATTCGTCCTGATTTGGTTTTAGGGGACGGGTCTATTGGTGGTGCCGCGCTCATTCAGGGGTTGGCAGGGTTGCCCAAGTTTTTGCCCTTACCGGGGCCTGGAACACAAGCCTTTCAACCTATTGCTCTTGATGATTTGTCGGATGGTATTGTTAAAATGATTGCTCCTTTAAAGCATTCCTCCTTCGAGGATGAAGAGATGAAAGAGTGTCCTTTTTCTCGGCAAATGGTTTATGCTGTTGGGCAAGATGTTGTTACTTTAAAAGAACTTATTCAGCATTACAGAGCCTGGCTTGGGTTTTCGAAGGGGATCCCAATTATCATTCCGCGCTGGGTCATAAAACCTGTTATGTGGGTTGGTGATTTAGCGTCTATGCTTGGTAACAGAGGGCCGATCAGAACAGCTTCTTTAGAACAAATGGATTTGTTCACACCTCATGATGGATCAGCTTTTATGAAACTTTTGGGACGGCCAACATTAGCTGTGCCTGAAATTTTAGCACTTCATCAATCGTCAGCGGTTGAGCGACAATTTGCTCGCTGTTATTTTCTCTTACCTTTTTTGCGTTGGGCTTTGGGCCTAAGCTGGATTTTTGAAGGTGTTGAAGCTCTCCAGGGAATAAAAGATTTTACGCCTCTGTTTTTATTCAAAGCCAGTGCTGAACTTTATCAAGTGGCTGGGGTTGCTCTGGTGACTATTATGTGTGGGTTTATGTTTCTTTCTAAACCCTGGATCCGTGTGGGTGGGGTGATAAAAAGTCTTATGTTAATTGGCGCAAGCGTTATGAGTTTTGCTTACGTTACTAGTCTGCATGGATTTTTAGGCTGGGGGTTTTCTTTGTTGTTACCGCTTCTTCTGATTTGGATTCTCATGGGATTGCATGAGAAGAGATGAGCTATTTTATTTTAAAATATATGCATATATTAGGTGCATGCGTTTTATTAGGCACTGGAATTGGTATTGCTTTTTTTATGTTCTTTGCTGTTCGCACCAAGTCAGTTGAGGTTATTGCGAGTGTGTCTCCTTTGGTCGTTTTAGCTGATTATATTTTCACATTAACAGCTGCGTTTCTTCAACCAATTACAGGGGCTTTGTTGGTTCTTGAGGTTGGATATAGTTTTTTTGATCACTGGGTGATGTTCAGTTTATTGCTCTATTTGGTCATTGGGCTGTGCTGGATCCCTGTTGTGTTTATGCAAATTGAGATGAAAGATTTGGCGCTACAAGCTTCTTCAATGGGTGAGGGGTTGCCTCCAAGGTTTCATACTCTCTATAAACGGTGGTTTGTTTTAGGATGGCCCGCTTTTTTATCCATAATGATTATATTTGCTCTGATGATAGAAAAACCCGTTGCACTGTTTTAGCTTTACTTATGCTTTCCAAAACACTTCAGTTACGTTAGATATAACTTTTTATCTGAACCAATCTTTCATTCTTTATTTCAAAAATTTGGGACTTTCTATGGCACCGCCTCGTTTAACTTTGCAAAATATCCACCTCACATTTGGAGGTAACCCCATTTTATCTGGGGCGGAGATATCTATTTTTGAAGGTGATCGTATTTGTTTGGTTGGCCGCAATGGCTGTGGGAAATCGACTTTTTTAAAAATCGCGGCAGGAATGATCGAGATGGATGATGGGGAGCGGTTTGTGCAACCTGGCACGACCATGCAATATCTTGAACAAGAACCAGATCTGACTAAGTTTGAAACCACTGGAGATTATGCTCGAAGTGGGTTGGTGAGTGAAGATGATGCTTATAGAGCTGATTATTATCTAGAACAATTGGGGCTCACAGGTTTAGAGGGAACAACGCAACTTTCAGGTGGTGAGCAACGCCGTGCTGCGCTTGCTAAAGCATTAGCGCCAGCGC
>JAJFHW010000205.1 GCA_021775385.1 Hyphomicrobiales bacterium
ATCTTCATAACTAATTGTTTTTTCTTCTTTGTTATGAATTACGCGTTTTGCTTTAATCCGCCAAAGTGGAGCTTTCTTAGGATTATCTTCACAAATCTTACAAGGTGTAAAAACACCATTTTTAAATTCAGTAACATTTCCAGGACGACGAATAGCTTCTGTCGCGCCAATGCGCGTCTCGTCTGTAGTAACAACTTGTAGTGAGCGAATAAAGCCTTCTTTAAAATCATCGGTAAGAACAATGCGTTCAGCTTTAACTAATGCACCATCAGGTTCTTTAATACGCACATTACCATCAGCGACAAGCTTACTTGTCCCGCGGTCATAAATAACGTCATTAGCTAGAAGAGTATAATTATTATAGTAAATTTCAACATTACCACGAGCGATCACGCGATTATTCTTATTATCATAAATAAGATCATCAGCTTGTATAAGCATTGGCTTGTTTTTATCAACGCCTGGAATGAGTTTCTCGACAGTAGGGTCTTCAGATTCCTGAGCACCAACAGTCGGAACAGTCGAAATTCCCGTTAAGGGAGCAGCAATAGAAAATGCTACGGCCAAAAGACCGCCCTTTACGATATATCTGTTCAATAAAGTCATCAAACCCCTGATATTAAGAAACAATCACACATATAAAACCAAATTAAAGGCACATCCCTTCAAACAAGTCCAAAACGTATGATTTTCCCCCTAATCTATAATATTCATCCCAGTTTCGAAGAAAGTGAAACGATCACATCTAAAAAACCTTAACCGATCTTAACCGTCTTCTTGAAACAATAAAACAGTAATAATCAAAAAACTCCACGCAAAAAGTGGCACCCAAGTAGCTATTTCCGGTGCAACTTTACCTGAAAGTCCAAATTGTCGAGATGTTTCCGCAAAGATAAAAAATCCAATCCCGATACACATCCCTAAAATAATCATGGATTGGATGCGACCTAAACGAAATGTTCTCAAGGAACAGGTTGCTGCAATTAGCACCATAATTGCAAGTAAAAAAGGCTTTGAAAGCAACAATTGATACTGAATCTTGTAACGTGTTGCAGGTAAGCCAGCCTTATTTGCAATCTCAATAAAATTAGGCAACGCCCAGAAAGATACTGTTTCAACGCTACCCATACTATCTGTTATCTGAGTCGGTGTTAAATAAGTACTTAATAAGTAATTTTTATGAAATTTAGGCTGTTGACCAACGCTAGAGACCCAAGCATCACGAAAAACCCAGTGTCCTTCCTCAAGATCAGCTCTTTTTGCATCAATCCGCTCAACAAACTTAGAGTTTTTAGAATATTGAAGAGACGTGACCCCAACAAGGCTATGTCCATGATTAGCAGAAGCCTTAGCATTCATAACTGATGGACCATCTGTTCCATCCTGGCGAAACCAAATCTGATTGTTAGAAGAGCGCAATTGTGACTTAGAGCCACCAAATAATTTGGCATAAACACGTTCAGATTCAGCCTTAGAATAAGCAGCTAACGGGTTATAAACACACATCGCAAAAATACCAATGCCAAAAGCAACACCTAATGGTGGCAATAAAAAACGCCAAACAGAGACGCCAGCCGCTCTAATAATAATAAGCTCTGAACTTCGCCCTAACATTAAAAAAGCACCAATAGTGCCAACCAGAACAGCAAATGGAATGGTTAATTCGGCAAAAGAAGGCATGCGCAACAAAGCAATATACAAAACATCCTGCAACGAAATATTGCCACCTTTACTGGATTTTCGTAAAAGTTCAATAAAATCAATTAGAAGAATCAATAAGCAAAACAGCAAAAACACCATAAAAATGGTGATTAGAAACTTTAGAGACATATACCTATTGAGGATCTTAATCATTACTGAACCCCGCTTTTTTTCATTTTTCTACCAGCAGGCAGAAAATTAGCAAATAATTCAGGTGCCATATTTCTCCAAATATACAGCATACATAACAGCGTTCCACCTATCGGTATTCCATAAACAAGCCAAACAGCATGCGGGTTCACTTTCAATATATTAATTGAAGCAAGACCTAGCATACGTGCCCCCATTGCTACGCAAAAACCAATTATGAGTAATTTAGAACTGTTTTGCCGAGTTGAACGAGCCACACCAAGGGCAGCAACAGCTATAAAAGCAAATAAAATAGGGTAAAGAGCGCTTGAAAAACGACTATGAATTTCCGCACGAATACGGCCCAAAATTTTTGGCTTTTTTAACTCTGACGCAGGCGGATTTAACAATCCGGGCAAATAACGTGCCCGTGGTTTATGAAGCGCGGCTCCCCCTTTAGCTTTACCAAAGTTAGTCAAATCGAAAACATATTGATCAAATTTCACAATTTGCACATCATCTTTGCCAGCTAATTTTCGATGAATATGCCCATTCGTCATTTTTAAATAAACGCTACCATCAAGCTTAATCATTTTACCTTCTTCGGCCAAATAAGTAAGCTGAATATTAGGGCTACGCTCATCACTAACTAGCAAACCAAGCAAATCACCATCTTTTTTCCGATCACGTATATGAAACGTCATTTTCCCCGTGGGGCTGGAAAATTTCCCAGCTTGCAACACATGCGTGATCAAATCGGCTCTGACTTGAGTTATGTAAGCCCGCAATTTCTGTAAGCTAGCAGGCTGAATAAATAAATTACTCGCTAAAACCAAAAAACTTACAATAAGACCCAAAGCAACATAAGGCATGATAAAACGCCAAACCGTAGCACCACTCGCAGTCATAATAATGAGCTCACTATCTAAGTTGAGC
>JAJFHW010000206.1 GCA_021775385.1 Hyphomicrobiales bacterium
ATATCTCTTTTGGTTAAACCAACGGCATTTTGAGCCATGACAGAGGCAGCAGCTTGGCCGAGAAGGCATGCTTCAACTGTTTGGCCATATTTGCTTATTTTTTCGTCTGAAACATTCAGGACAACATGTATTTTTGAACCACATAATTTTGAATTTTTAGTCGCAGAGCCATCAGCTCCCTCAAAAGCCCCCGATTGAGGCATTGAAGCGACCACTTCTAGAATTTTAGTGCTATAAATATCTTCCGGGGCGTCCATAAATTTTGGTGATCCTTTAATACTATGTTTTTAGCAAATTTAAAGCTTGCACTTGCAACCTGATCAACACCACTATATATGATACAATGTAACATTATTAGATCGTATATTTGATGTAAAAATTTTATTTCCCAAACATACAATCAAATATGCTATATGCAAAAACTTAAGCTCAAGGGCGAATTAGGCCAAGGTCTTATCTGTGTCTTATCAGTATTTTTAAGCTAACCATCAATTTTTCTTCATTTTAAATGATGAATTACAATTTAAGAATGGAACGCTTAAATAACAAGCCATGACCTCTTATCTCTTTTTGCACAGCTGAATGCAAAATTTTAAATTAATTAACTTTGTATTCTCTGACAGAAACGATTAAGTGCTCAAAAAACTATGTACACTTCTTAGTACACTGTGAAAAATGATATGACTATGCGACTTGATAACATATGCCTCTGCAACTTGATAACAATGTCCACCATATTACTCATACGCAGAAAAGAGCTTAAAAGATTAGGTGACGAATGACGACCATTACTGATAACTCCCCCAAAAAAAGCAACGGAAGTTTAAAAAAGAACACCGCTAGCTTAAAACAAACTTCAGCTTCTCGCCCAACTCAAGCTGAAGCAGAAGACGCTGTTCGCACATTAATTGCCTGGGCTGGTGATGACCCAACACGCGAGGGATTGATTGATACACCTAAGCGGGTTGCCAAAGCTTACGGTGAGTTTTTTAAGGGCTATGATGAAGATGCGATGGAAATTTTATCTCGCACCTTTGAAGATGTAGCTGGATATGATGATATGGTGATGCTACGCGGGATTGATATGAGCTCTCATTGCGAGCACCATATGGTTCCGTTTGTTGGCAAAGTTCACATTGCTTATATGCCTTCAAAAAAAGTGGTTGGTATTTCTAAATTGGCACGCATTGTTGAGACATTTTCTAAAAGATTACAAACGCAAGAAACCATGACAGCTCAAATCACAAGGGCGATTGATAAGGGACTTGGTGCCCGTGGGACTGCCGTGATGATTGAAGCTGAGCATCAATGCATGTCTATGCGCGGAGTAAACAAGCAGAATGTTGCGACAATCACGACGCGTTTTACTGGTTTATTCCAAGATGATAAAGATTTGAGAACTCGCTTTTTGGGAATGGTAAACAATGGCAAGTGAAGACGCCCGCAATCTTGATGAAACTTTAGAATTCACTCCTAAGTTTGACAGTGATGGATTAATGCCGGCGATTGTCATCGAGGCTTCATCAGGCACGCTTTTGATGCAAGCCTTTGTCAACATTGATGCATTGAAGACGACATTAGATACGGGCTATGCTAATTTTTGGTCTCGGTCTCGCCAAGCTTATTGGCAAAAAGGTGAGACTAGCGGTAACCGCTTGATCATCAAAGATGTGCTTATTGATTGTGACCAAGATTCTATTTGTTTCATGGTTGAAATGGAAGGTGTGAAGGCGGCCTGCCATACAGGGCGCCAGAGCTGCTATTATCGCAAACTGTCTCTTAATGATGGTCAAACTTCCAAAGAGAGCGAAATTTCGTTATCTTTTAACGATATGAAACCGCTCTTCAATCCAAGAGACGTTTACGGATCATAATTTCTCTCTATCTCTCTCACGGCTATTCTATGAGCTGTAGCTCATAGGCCTACGAGGTGCGGCGCTTGCGCCGGACGCCTATGGCGTCATGTCCCTCAGCCTAAAGTGGGCTGAGTTCCTTCTTCGTATTGTAAGTTTTTTTCTCTATCTCTCTCACGGCTATTCTATGAGCTGTAGCTCATAGGCCTACATTTTTATAGGTGCTTCAGGTTGCCCACTTGCAACCGTACGATGCGGCGCTCACGCCGGGCAGCTCTCGCTGCCATGTCATAGCCGCTGAAGAAGCTCGGCTCCTTCGTCGTATAGTAAACTTTGTGCTTCAGATGCCTACGAAGCATCCGCAATTTTGCGCTTCAGATGCCCACCAAGCATCCGCAATACTAAATGAATGTTTCATTCAACAATAATTCATTAATGGAGTTCTAGTATAGTAACCATAAGGCTAGCTTCACATAGCCTCATTTTGAAACAGGGATTAAGCTTGTTAATAGGAGTTCTTTGCACAAGTGAGAGTTATTGCAGCACACATTTCGTAAGCTATCTTTATTAATGAAAGAGAGTGAATTATGAGACAGAAAAAAATAGGTATTGCACTTGGTGGAGGTGCGGCACGTGGCTGGGCTCATATTGGCGTTTTGAAGGCACTTGAGAAAATTGGAATTCAACCAGATATTGTAGCTGGCACCTCTATAGGCTCAATTGTTGGCGGTTGTTATGCTGCTGGAGAACTTCCCCAGCTTGAACATTTTGCAACCAAACTTACCTCTCGCAAAGTCCTTGGTTTTATGGACCTAAATCTGGCTGGGTCTAGCTTAATTTCAGGCAAGAGAATTTGTGCAACCCTTGAAACTCATCTTAAAGATGTCCGTATTGAAAACATGAAATGCCAATATATTTCAGTTGCGACAGAGCTTGGCTCTGGCCATGAAGTTTGGATGGATAAGGGCTATTTGGTTGACGCCATGCGCGCATCTTACGCGCTTCCTGGAATATTCAAACCAGTAAATATTAACAATCGTTGGTTATTTGATGGAGCCATTGTAAATCCGATACCGGTTTCAGTTTGCCGTGCATTTGGTGCCGATATTGTCATCGCTGTGAATTTAAATAATGATTCTTACGGTAAAGGCACTGTCATTTCTAGCCATGAAGCCACAGAGATCGAACACACCCCAACTGAAGATGAAAGCCAGTTAAACCGTAAAACAACTTTGGGGAAATGGCGCTCACGCTTCTTTAGTGAAAAGAGTGAAAGCCCAGGTATTTCTAAAGTTATGCTGGATGCTTTTAATATTACTCAGGACCGCATAGCTAGGGCACGACTTGCAGGTGACCCTCCTAATTTTTCAATTAAGCCACGTTTAGACGATATAGGATTGTTTGATTTTCATCGTGCTGAAGAAATGATTTCTTTAGGAGAAGAGGCGACTTGGCGCGCTCGCGATGAACTTGAGCACCACCTTGGCTCACTAGCAGCATAAAATTTTAGTTAAAACTTTTACCTAGTAATCGTGAGTTGGCAGAACAGCTGATTTTAAATTCCTCGCATGGAACACCCTGCTCCATATAAAAATAACTTATTTGACTGAAATTTTCACAAAGTTTTAGTTGCTTTGCCTCCCCACAGGCAAAACAACTAAAGAGAACTCAAAAGCTTATGTATCAATAGCGATCTAAGGTTTTTTAGAATTGAAATTCTTTTAGGATCAACCTGTAGCGATGTAACTTCTCATTGCATTCGCTTCAAGCTCAGCTTCAGCTATTCTTTGCTGAACAACGTCACCAATTGATATAATTCCTTTGAGTTTACCTTCTTCGACCACTGGCATATGGCGGAACCGCTTGGATGTCATGATCCCCATGATTTTATTGATGCTATCGTTGCGGTCACATGTGATGATATTTTCCGTCATGATTTCTGAGACAGCATCGCTTGTTACATCCACACCCATGTGAGCTATGGCTCGCACTACATCCCTTTCAGAGACGATCCCTGCTAATGTGCCATCTTCATTTATTACAACAATTGAACCAATACCAAATTTGGCCAATGTTTTTGTCACTTCAAGGATTGGAGTTGAGGTCGATACAGTGATTACATCACCGCCTTTAACATTCAGGATGGTATTTACATTCATAGATTTCTCATAGCTCCTTCTTTTATAGAGGTTACCTGCCTGGATACAGGTTAACTGTCTACGCTCTCATTGAAG
>JAJFHW010000207.1 GCA_021775385.1 Hyphomicrobiales bacterium
ACCGGAGAATGATGGGATGAATGTGCCTGCCCCGAAACCCATAATGGGACAACAACCCGCCTTGCCACCAGCAGGCGCCATGCCGCAAAATCCTTTAGGAACGAAGACGATGCTAAAGGGTTCAAATAAAATGGTTCCATCTATTATCGGAGCAGATCTGACAATCACCGGTAACGTGATTTCTAAAGGTGAAGTTCAGGTTGATGGATCAATACAAGGCGACCTACACTGCTCATCTTTAATCATTGGTGAAAAAGCTGAAATTAACGGCGTTGTTGTTGCCGAAGATGTTGTCGTACGCGGCCAGGTAACAGGTTCAATCCACGGTGTTCGCGTAACACTGCAAGCAAGCTCACAAGTTAACGGTGATGTAACTCATCAATCACTTGCTATTGAGCAAGGCGCATTCTTTGAGGGTAAATCCCGCCGCGCAGATGATCCAATTGGTTCTGCTCCAAAACTGGAAGTACCAGGCCAAAGTGCTCATCACCATATGTCAGAAATGGCCGGCGAATAATATTTCTAATCAAATTAGAATTCGCTGATAAAAAAAGAATTAAAAAAACCCATCCAAAATCTTGGATGGGTTTTTTTATGTTATTTATTTTTATATATCTCTAAAATTGTGAAATTAAGTTAAGAAAATACAAAGTCTTATGTTCTCATGAAATATTGATTGCATTACAAACTGAGGCTTGAGGCTTTTAACGCCGACGTTTCAAACGCCCCTTAACTATAATCTCATCATCAGTGAGTTGAATTGAACTCACAGTCGCCAAATTGCCAAGCACTTTTTCCCGTATATTATTCGCAATCTGATCTCTCATTCGTTGCGAATTAACAAAGACCTTTAGTTTACTAGCAATTTGCTTTTTAAGCTTTTCTGTTTTATCCGGAATTTGAACAAACTCAGTACAAAAGAAACCTAAAAACCAGCTGTTACAATATTCGATATTTATATCACCAACAATTTTGGCACTACTGATATAAAACGACATACTTCCCTTATGAGCTATTGGCCGCAATCTGGCTAAAACTTTAGCTTGCGTAAAATTCACATTTGGCAAAAAGCTGTTGCACTCGTTATATTTCTTGCGGGAAACTTTCGTCACACAGCGCCCTTCTAGCTCAGCACCATCAAGTTCAAAATCAAGAGATAAATAAAAGCTTTTATCCTGTGCCGTCACATCAATTACAGATGATTTAATATCAGTTACATAATAACTATGTGTACGACCAAACAATTTATAAACATTGTATGGCTCAACACTGAAAGATGAAATTGATTTTCCACGGAACCGAACATAAGAGCTATTTTCACGATGGTGATTACGCCCATTAAAACGGCCAAGATTATTCAAGCGGATCTCTAAGCCTTGCAGAGCATCACCAACAAGCTCATTTACTTCATCATAAGTAAAACTAAGGCTGGCAGCTTGAGATACAGAAGATGAAAAAGAAGGTACTAGAGAAGAAGCAATGAAAGGATGAGCAACAACAAGAGCGATACAAATCAACCAACTCTTCAAACTCAGCGAAAAACAAGACGACAAACGCAACAACATACCCATACAACCCCTTTATGCATATGAAAACAACATCTCTGAATTGCACAACTTTCTATACATTCAAAAATATTGTAACCAAAAAACATGGTTAATAAGGCATTAAAACCCAAACGAGTGAAAGAGTAAAGTAAACTAAAAATCAGCCTGTTAATCTGAAGCATAAGAAAAAACGTTTTTTCCTAGCCCTTCCCCTTTACTTAACTAGGCTAGAGTTGGTATATCCCTACAACTTTAGCATTGCGTGCTAGATTAAATATCTCAGAACATAAGAACAAAGCCCAAGAAAGATATACCTTTTGAACGACGAAATCGGTATCAAACGCCGCTTTGGAAAATCAGCTAAAACTTATGATAATTACGCTGAAATTCAAAATCGAGTGGCATTAACACTAAATAATCAAATTACCATACTCCAGCCGAAAAAAATCTTAGAGATCGGCTGTGGTACCGGCTTGCTTTCAACTGAAATTATAAAAAAATACCCAACAGCAAATTTCACATTTACAGACATCTCCACCAAAATGCTAGAAACTGCTGAGCAAAAATTATGCAAACAATTCCCTAAGCAAAAAGGGCAGTTCACTTTTAAAATTCTGAACCCGGAAAAAAACATGGGCGCTGAAACACAAGAAAAATTTGATTTAATCATATCAAGTATGGCCATTCACTGGTTCAACGATATTTTAAATTCACTAAAATCCATTCAGGCAGCCCTCACCCAATCAGGAACGTTCCATTATTCTACTATCGGACCTGAGTGTTTTAAAGAATGGAGAGAAACACTAAACTCACTTCACTTCGACAATGGCTTAAGAATTCCGCCAGAGCTACCAGGTATAATCAAAAATGAAACAATCCCTGTTTCTTACGGCAGCGCAAAACAATTTTTAAAAGGATTGAAACTAACAGGTGCACATAGTCCAAAGCCTGGTTACGTCCCGTTATCATCACCCAAATTAAAATTAGCCATGAAGAAGTTAGAAGAAAATCACAATGCCATACTTTCATGGCACATCACCTACGGTAAACTTTCCTCAATGAGTTCAAAAAAATAATCACCTCAAAAAACAAAAAAAACCGCCGCTTTCCTCAGGATAGAAAGCAGCGGTTTATTTTTTAGTTTTACATGTGTTCAGTCATGTATGTGTTCAGATATACAAAACTCAGATAATCCGTTCAAATATTGTCGTGTTCAGAGGCAATATATAAAGAACTCTAAGGTGTGTTCAGATTTTGTTAAACTATATAGCAAACCAAATGCCAAAGTAAAAGAATAATGTAGTAATTATTTTTATTAAACAAATACAATGCCTTAGCTGGCAGGCCTTTTCTTCTGAACAATACATCTCTCTAGGTTTTCTAAATTTGTCTCTCAATCAACGCTCCAAAATGAAACACCTATTTCAAATTACAAACCCAATCCCAATTTGTTCCATCATTCAATAGTCCACATCAGCCAGAAAACCCGTGGCAATGGCACAAAAAAATAATATGCTTCATCTAAAAACAATCATCCAAATTGAAAGGTAACCTCATGCCTGCAAAAATGATCCACACAATGATCAGAGTTTTGAACGAAGAGACTTCCGTAAATTTCTATCAATCTGCATTTAATCTAACCATTGCTGACAAACTTGATTTTGATGACTTCACGCTTGTCTATATGAGCAATGAAGAACAAAGCTTTGAATTAGAACTTACAATTAATAAGTCACAAACAAGCCCCTATGATCATGGAACAGCTTATGGACACTTAGCATTTGTTGTTGATGATTTAGACAGTGAGCACGAAAGATTAATCTCAGTCGGTCACTCTCCAAAAGATATCGTTAACTTCAATCATGAAGGTAAACCACTCGCTAAATTCTTCTTCATTGAAGATCCAGACGGCTACAAAATTGAAGTCTTGCAAAAAATGGGACGCTTCCGTTAACAGCAATTAGTGTTTCCACTTTTTAATCTCATGATAGAAAAATCGCGTCCTCATCATAGTGTGTTGGTTGATGGCAAACCTGTCCAAAGTAAAGCTGGCTATGCAACCTTTTATAAAAAACAAAGCACACTGTACGAAGAAGACCCGGCAACTATTTGACTAAGTCCCGATACTTCTTTTGGTATCGGGTAATTAAATCAATTTTAAAACAGAAGAAAATTTACGTCTTTATACCAATAAAAACACGCCATCTCACAAAATTCTTACAATTATAGAAAAACAATACACACGCCCACATGCTAAGTTTAATTAAAAAATAACTGATTAAAAAACATATTGGGGAGATTTATGAGAGGGAAAATAAAAACGAGATTTATTAATAGTCTAGCCTTACTCTTAACAGTCTCACTATTCATGGTCTCATTCTTTTTGATAACTCCAAGTTACGCTGAGTTTACAGAAAGCCAGTTAAAAAAATTAATCATCCCCCCCTTTTCACTTGGTGAAAAAGATCCAAACTTACCAGTTTATCCATTACTCAATTCTGCAGATAAACAAACCGGTTATGTATTTCAAACTGTAGATCTTATTAAAATTCCCGGTTTCTCTGGAGCACCAATAAATCTACTTGTTCAAATGGATTTTGAAGGTAATTTCATAGATGTCAAAGTGCTAGAGCACAATGAACCCGTCTTCGTCAGCGGACATGGTTCGCTTCCTCTTGATAAGTTCATCAATCAATATGCAGGACTATCTGTCGCCCAAAACATAAAAGTACAACTAAGCACTCAGAGAGCTGAGCGCGCTAAAAACCAAATTGACGGTGTCGCCATGGCCACAGCCTCAGTCCGCATCATGAATGAAACCATCTTGGCCGCCTCATTAAAAATAGCCCGAAAAAAATTGAAAGGTCTGAATACAAAACCAGCTGCCATCGCAAAACCAGACTATTTTGAAAAGAAAACGATAGAAGATTTATTAAACCAAAATCTGGTGAAAATTCAGAAATTCACAAACAAAGATGTTCAAAAATTATTCGAAAAAACTGACGTTGCAGATTCTGACGACATCGCAGCCAGTAATCCAAATAAACTCTTCAGCGAAATCATTCTTGCAGATCTAAGTGTACCAACAATCGCAAAAAACCTTCTTACTGAAGAAACATATAAAGAAACATTCAAACATCTCGGAAAAACAAAAGTCCCGCTTTTAATCATCGCCAATGGACGGCATCAACTTTTAAAAGAAGATTTTACACCAGCCTCTGTGCCCGAGAAAATAACCATCAAACAAAACGATCTCGCCATAAATATGCGAGACACCTACATAGATGTAAAATTAAACAAAGAAAATGGCCTCACTAAACAACTTCAACTCACTCCCAAAAGTCAAGCCTACATATTTGCGCTTGACCGTCGCTTCGGCTTCGACCCGGCTTCAAAATGGCAGTTACACATGGGTGTTCACCGCCAAAAAGGTTTCTTCCACCCCAAACTTATCGAAAAAGACTTAATCGTAACCTATCAACTCCCAAGTCGATTTTTCGACTTTCCTAAAGCTGACATACGCTCCGAAACGGAAAGTCCATGGGCAGCTTCCTGGCGCGCCCAAAGCACTAATCTCGTGATCTTACTTCTATTCTTAATCGGTCTGTATGCATCACTTTTCTGGCGCCAAAGTTGGATGGCAATTCCTTCAAATTTAAAAATAATCCGCCCACTAATCTTAGGCTTCACACTTCTCTTTATTGGCTGGTACGGACAAGCCCAACTCTCAATCGTCACTGTCATTGCTCTCATCAAAACATTCAAAGCATCTCCAGGTTTTTCATTCCTGCTGTATGACCCTCTATCAACGGTAATTTGGATCGCAGTTATTTTTAGCTTTTTTGTTTGGGGACGCGGTACATTTTGCGGCTGGCTTTGCCCTTATGGCGTGCTGCAAGAGCTCAGTTCAAAGCTGGGTCAGTTCTTAAAAGTCAAACCAGTCCGAATAAAACAGCAGCTAGATGACCAATTGAAATACATTAAATACGTCATTCTATTTGCAATTATCATCACTGCGTTTTTCGCACCAAGCTATGCAGAAGTCATCGCTGAAGTAGAACCATTTAAAACAGCAATCACACTATACTTCTGGCGAACATGGCCCTTCATGCTCTATGCAGCTTTTTGGCTTGTGCTCTCTATGTTCGTCTTTAAAGCGTTCTGTCGTTACGCATGCCCACTCGGCGCGTTTCTCTCATTAGGGGGAATACTAAGAACAGTAAACTGGATCCCCCGTCGCAAAGAATGCGGCTCCCCTTGTCAGCTTTGCAATGTACGCTGCAACTACCAATCAATTAAGCCCTCCGGAAAAATTGACTACAGCGAATGTTTCCAGTGCTTGGATTGTGTATCAATTCACGATGATAAAAAAACATGCGTTCCATTAATATTAGAAAGCAAAAACACATCAAAAGTAAACGGTGAATAATCATGAGCAATTCTTCAAAAGGCAATCACAATTCAGCGATGCAAAGTAAATCATTGATGACACGGCGCCGCTCTTTACAAATCATCGGCACCGCAATATTAGCCCCGTCAGCATTCTATTCATCAGCATCAGTTGCAAATGAATTTCCTATAAAAAGTCAGTTAAAACAGATTAGCTGGAAAGGTATAGTCCTCGGTGCAAATGCCTCAATTGTTCTAAGCACGACAGATGAAGCTCATGCAAAATCAACAATTAGTAAAATGCTCACGGAAGTAAAAAGATTGGAAAGCTATTTCAGCCTTTATCAAAAAAACTCATCCATCAACCAGCTAAATGAAAATGGGGTTTTAAACAGCCCACCCAAAGAGTTCAAAACCCTCATCAGTGAGGCAATCCATTATTCAAATCTCACAGATGGCGCATTTGACCCAACCATTCAGCCACTATTCATGGCTTATAAAAACATGGATCATTCTGACAAAACAGCAGACATCGCTAACCACCCTTCAATCAAAAAAGCCGTTCATTTAATCAATTGGAAAAACATTGATATTTCTAAAAGCGATATCAGTTTCAAAGTTCCACAAATGTCCATCACTCTCAATGGCATCGCTCAAGGGTACATTACAGATAAAGCTGTTGAAATTTTGAAAACAAACGGCTTTGAAAACACCCTGGTGAACTTTGGAGAATATCACGGGATAGGTTCAAAACTCCCAGAACAAAACAAAGAAAATGGTTGGACAATCCAACTAGGAAAAACAAACACAGCAGACAAACATGCCGAAATTTGGAACCTAAAAAATAATGCACTCGCAGCTTCAAGTCATAACGGTTATCACTTTAAAGGGCTAAATGGCCTGCATCACATGCTCGACCCAAGAACAGGAAAAAACCAACCAGCATGGAGAGAGATCTATGTGCTCGCAAAGACCGCAACAAAAGCAGATGCCGCTTCAACGGCTCTCTTTGCAAGCGCTCCAGACAAAATAGAAAAACTTTCAAAAAAACTCAATTTACAAAAAACTCTTTTTATAAAAGATAACGGTGCCAAACTGATTCTATAAGCCAGACACCGCCACTCTATGAGTTCCATGAAAAGTATAGCTCCTTAAACTTCTCACTTATGAAGGGCCTATCCCCTAATCTAAAATAACACTCGGCAACCAAGTGACAATTTCAGGAAACGTCCAGAAAATCGCTAAGGCCAACACTTGCAAGAATATAAACGGCACAACACCTTTATAAATGGTCGAGGTCTTAACTTCATCTGGGGCAACCCCTCGCAAATAGAAAAGCGCAAATCCAAATGGCGGTGTTAAAAAGCTTGTTTGCAAATTCACACCAATCATAATGCCAAGCCACAACGGGCTATACCCAAGAGCAATCAACGTCGGCGCGACAATCGGCACGACAACAAAAATGATTTCAATAAAATCAAGAAAGAAGCCCAGAAAAAAGATAACAACCATCACCAACAACATTGCAGCAAATGCACCGCCTGGTAAATTTTGCAAAAATTCTTCGACAACTTCATCACCACCAAGTCCACGAAAAACAAGCGAAAACATCGACGCACCAACAAGAATGATAAATACCATCGAGCTGATTTTCGTCGTCTCACGACTTACATTTTTAAGAATTGAAATGTTAAATTTTCCGGCCTGTATAGCCAATATAGTAGCACCAACAGCACCAACCGCGGCACTTTCAGTAGGTGTCGCAATCCCTGTTAAGATCGAACCAAGAACAACTATAATCAAAATAAGAGGTGGAAAAATAACCCGTAAGATTTCAGATAACTTAACCTTATCACTTCCATCTTCTAATTGCATAGAAGGGCAACTACTCGGATTAGTAATAGCCTGAAAAACCAACCAAGACATATAGAGCCCAACAAGCAACAATCCAGGTAAAAGAGCACCTGCAAACAAGTCAATCGCTGTCACAGGTTCCGGGACCAAAATCCCTTTCATCTCAGAAGCCTGCTCATTAGCCCCTTGTAAAATATCTGCCAGCAAAACCAAAACAATAGAAGGGGGGATAATCTGCCCCAAAGTACCTGATGAACAAATGAGACCAGCAGCAAGTTTAGGGTCATACCCAGCCCGAAGCATCACAGGAAAACTCATCAAGCCCATTGTCACAACGGTTGCTCCAACAATACCAGTAGACGCCGCAAGCAAGGTTCCAACGATCAGTACAGACGCACCAAGACCACCACGCATCTTGCCAAACATCCGCCCCATAGCATCAAGCAAATCACCCGCCAGGTTCGAGCGATCAAGCATCACCCCCATAAAAACAAACAAGGGGACAGCAACAAGCGTTTCAGCCTTCATCACCCCCAAAATTCGCAAAGGATAAACGAAAAGCAAACCAGTATTAAATAAATCCAGATATTCACCAATAAAAGCAAATAACAAAGCAGAGCCACCAAGCGTTATGGCAACAGGGAACCCAAGCAGCAACGCCACAATCGTGACGAGAAACATTATAAGAGCGAGATATTCTGCAGTCATGACAGGTTCCTTAACGACTTTGTTCTTGTTGTTTTTGAGGAGAAGGTGAAGTGTTTGATGGGTTAAAAAGAGTTTCTAAACTTCGAATAATCAATGAAATAAACTGCAAACCAAATAGAATACAGAAAAGAGGGATTACACCCTTCAAAAGATAAAGCGCTGGCAACCCCCCAGCTTCAGCTGATTTCTCTAAACTTTGAAAAGATCGCTCAACCAAAGGTACACTTCTAAAAAACAGAACACACAACAAAGGAAGCGCAAAAAAGAGAGTTCCAAAAATATTCACAAGCGCTTTATAGCGAGCACTCGCTGTACGATAAATCAAGTCAATCCGCACATGTCCATCGTGAAGCAATGTATAACCAGCACCCAGCATAAAAATAGTAGCGTGTGTCCAAACATATAATTCCTGCATCCAGACCCAACCAACAGAAAACGCATAGCGCAATACAACAACGATAAATACGTTGAGCACCATTATCACAACCATCCAAGAAACAACTTTACCAAAAAAGTTATTGATCTCGTCGATTATGTCAGCAAGTTTTTTGAGTAAAAACATAGCATTCCCATAAATTTTAAAAATTTCAATGCTCTAAAATGAAACTAAGAATAAACAATGGAAGCTGCAATCACCAATATTATTATATTATTAATGGTAAAAGAAGCAGAGGGATTTACCTCTGCTTAAAATAAATCTTCAACTCCAAAAATACTCAAGTGACTTAAAAAAATCACTTGAGTTTTCACATAAAGATGAAGAAAATTAAATAGGTTTAAATTTAGCTTTTAAACGAGCTTCCATGAAAGCACCATCTGAATAAGATGACCACTCAGTCATTGTAGAGCGAAATTTAATAATATGATTGAACAATGCTTTTGCATCAGCTGAACGACCGGCAACCTCAGGTAAAACTGTGGTAGCACGCTCACCAATAGCAGTAAGCAGCTCATCACTATAAGGGCGCAACTTCACTTTGTGCTCTTTTGTCAATTTCTGAAGCGCTGTATTGTTAATCGCCTGGAATTTAGAAAGAATCCACAAATTTGTAGATGCTGCACCGCGGGTGACAATCTCTTTAAGATCTGGCTCTAATGCTTCCCATTCTTTCAAATCAAAGAAACTATCCAAAATAGTAGCAGGCTCATGCCAACCAGGATAATAATAGTTATTTACAACCTTATAAAGCCCTTTGCCCATATCAGGAGCTGGACCGATCCACTCAGTGCCATCAATCGCACCAGATGTTAAAGCTGGCAGCACTTCAGAACCAGGAAGCAAAACAACATTCACACCAAAAGTTTTCAAAATTTCACCGCCAAGACCAGGCATACGGAATTTCAAACCTTTAAGATCAGCAATGGTATTAATTTCTTTTTTATACCACCCACCCATTTGGTTTCCGGTATTACCAAGTGGAAGAAATTTTAAACCAAGTGGTTTATAAGCTGTTTTATCAGCAATTTCGATACCACCACCATAATAACACCAAGCATTTTGCTCTTGTGCAGTTAGACCATAAGGCATAGCAGCAACAAAGGAAATTGAATCAGATTTACCTGACCAATAATAAGGAGCCCCAAAACCCATCTGAGCTGTACCAGATTGCACGGCATCCATAGCTTCAAATGGTTTCACTAATTCACCAGCATGATAAACTTTAATTTT
>JAJFHW010000208.1 GCA_021775385.1 Hyphomicrobiales bacterium
TGATCTAGGCGTTGAAGAACGTGACAGAACAGATGACCAAATCACTATCGATTCAGCTGAAGCCATCAAAAAACACGGCGTTGGCGTAAAATGCGCGACCATCACTCCAGATGAAGACCGGGTTGAAGAATTTAAACTAAAACAAATGTGGCGCTCACCAAACGGCACCATCCGTAACATTCTTGGCGGCGTTGTTTTCCGCGAACCTATCATTTGCCAAAACGTACCGCGCCTTGTCCCAGGCTGGACAGACCCAATCGTTGTGGGCCGTCACGCATTTGGTGACCAATACCGCGCCACAGATTTCCTCGTGCCTGGCAAAGGCAAGCTTACAATGAAGTTTGAAGGTGAAGACGGACAAATCATCGAAAAAGAAATTTTCCAATTCCCAGATGCAGGCATTGCCATGGGTATGTACAACCTTGATGCCTCAATCCGCGATTTTGCCCGCGCTTGTATGAACTACGGCATAAACCGCGAATGGCCAGTTTATCTATCAACTAAAAACACAATCTTAAAAGCCTACGATGGACGCTTTAAAGACCTGTTCCAAGAAGTATTTGAAAATGAATTTGAAGCAAAATTCAAAGAACTTGGCATTACTTACGAGCACCGCTTGATTGATGATATGGTTGCTTGTGCGATGAAGTGGTCTGGGAAATATGTCTGGGCTTGTAAAAACTATGATGGTGATGTGCAATCAGACACCGTGGCTCAAGGATTTGGTTCGCTTGGTTTGATGACATCTGTTCTGATGACACCAGATGGGAAAACTGTGGAAGCTGAAGCTGCCCACGGTACCGTTACTCGCCACTACCGTCTGCATCAAGAAGGCAAAGAAACCTCTACCAATTCTATCGCCTCAATCTTTGCGTGGACAAGAGGCCTAGCCCACCGCGCAAAACTTGATGACAACGCTGAACTTGCAAAATTTGCTAACACCTTAGAGAAAGTTTGCGTTGATACAGTTGAATCTGGCCATATGACAAAAGATTTAGCTCTTCTTGTTGGACCAGATCAAAAGTGGCTTTCTACCATTGGCTTCTTGGATCAAATCGATCAGAACCTACAAAAAGCAATGGCTTAATTATTTTAAACCAAAGCTACTAATTAAAAAGAGAGCCTTCTTGTCGAAGGCTCTCTTTTTTTTCAAAACGATCAAATGAAACAATCTATTTATCATTCTTCAACATCCCACTCACCACTCATACGAGCGGTTGCCACTTCGCGGATATGGTGGTTCATATCTTTATTCTTGTGAAGCAGATATTCAAAATCATCACGATCCAATTGAAGCAGATGACAATTAGTAAGCGCTTTTGCCGTCACATTATACCCTCCATCAGAGAGCAGTCCTGCTTCTCCAAAGAAAGCCCCCGGTTCAATAATCACACTGTCCGTACCGTTATGAAGCTCAACATTCCCAGAAACGATAAAATACATTCCCGTTGCCTCTTTTCCCTTCTCAACAATCACAATATCTTTAGGAAAACGCTGCGAGTGTAAAAGCCCCATAATCTCAGCAACCTGAGACGCTTCAAGCTTGTTAAACAAAGGCACACGTGCCACCATATTCCAATTAATCACAAATTCCCGCCGGTTAATCTCTTGCGCAAATCCGGTTGATATAATCCCAATAGGCAATGCAAACATACCAAGCCCAAAAACCATAAACAAACTACTCCACAACTTTCCCAAAGTCGTCACAGGAACCGCATCACCATAACCAACGGTTGTCAAAGTCGCCAAGGCCCACCACATCGCTGAAGGGATATCACCAAACGTCTCCGGCTGCACCTCTCCCTCAATATAATTCATACCTGTCGCCGCAAAGAGAAGTAATGCTAGCATAATCATCAAAGTCGCAAACAGAGCACGGCTCTCTTTATAAAAGACCTTGGCTATCACCTGCATCGCAGGCGAATAACGAATAATTTTGAAAAAACGAAACAATCGCAAAACCCGAAGCAACCTAAGATCTGCCCCAACCAATGACCCAAGATAAAAAGGAAGCACAGCAATAAGGTCAATAATCTGCAAAGGATGTAATGCAAACTTCAATCGAGCTTTCCAGGAAGGAAGCTCACGAAGTGGCGGATGTTCAACACAAGCCCAAAGACGAAGTAAATATTCGATAGTAAAAAAGATGATCGAGAAAGCTTCAAAACTATCAAGGAAAGAGCCATGAGTTTCATAAATCGAGGCAACAGAGCCAAGTAAAAACGCCGCGACGTTCAACAAGATCATAACGACAATAACAACATCACAAACCACACTCGGCACATCATCAGATGTCCCTGTTTCCAAAATTTGATGAAGCCGATGCCGTGAAACTACTTTAGGGGTATCGATCATCAAATCTTCCAATCTGTGAATAAGAATGTATCTGGTTGTTTTTAACTCTTTAAAGGAGTTAGGTCCTAAATCGCCTTCTTAATTTGCTCAAGAGCATCATCAGCATTGTCTGCGTCCGGCCCACCAGCTTGCGCCATATCAGGCCGGCCACCACCACCCTTACCACCAAGAGCAGCAGAGCCAATACGAACCAAATCAACAGCACTAAAGCGATCAGTCAAATCATCTGTCACACCAACTGAAATACCTGCCTTACCCTCCGACTTACCAATGATAACAACAACACCAGACTTAACAGACTTTTTCGCAGCATCAACAAGTGAGCGCAAATCTTTCGCAGGCAAATCTTCAATCACTCGGCCCATAAAGGAAATGCCAGAAATCTCTTCAATAGCATCCGCATCACCGTCAGAACCACCCATCGCCATCTGCTTCTTCAAATCAGAAACTTGCGTTTCTAATTTACGGCGCTCTGCAACCAGGCTCGTTAAGCGTTCAACCAATTGAACAGGCGGCACCTTTAATGCGGCAGAAGCATCTTTCACCATCTGCTCTTGTCCAGCCAGATATGTTCGGGCAGCCTCTCCTGTCAGAGCTTCAAGCCGGCGCACACCAGAAGCAACAGCGCTTTCATTAATCACATGCACCAAACCAATATCACCTGTACGCTTCACATGGGTACCACCACAAAGCTCAAGTGAATAAACTTTCCCAGTCTTCTCACCGTGCAAAGCCGTGCCCATAGAAACCACACGCACCTCTTCGCCATATTTCTCACCAAACAGTGCCATGGCTCCGGCTTCTTTCGCATCATCAACAGCCATCAAACGGGTCTCAACAGGCGCGTTTTGCAGCACGATTTCATTCGCTAAATTTTCTACTCTTTTAATCTCATCATCATCCATTGGTTTGGTGTGAGAAAAGTCAAAGCGCAAACGACCATCATCAACTAATGATCCCTTCTGTGCGACATGGTCACCCAATGTTTCACGCAAAGCTTCATGAAGTAAGTGTGTCGCAGAGTGGTTCGAGCGAATAGCAGTTCTCCGGTCCCCATCAACCGTGAGCACTGCCGATTGACCAACCTTAGCAGCTCCCTTTTCCAGAGTGCCCATATGAACAAATAAATTGCCAAGCTTCTTTAACGTATCAGAGACGACAAACTCAGAGCCATCAGCAAAAACAATACGCCCCTTATCACCAACCTGACCACCAGATAAGGCGTAAAAAGGAGTTTGATTAAACAGCAAACTAGCCTCTTCCCCTTTTTTCAAAGAGGTAACAACTTCACCGTCCTTAACGATTGCAACAAGACCGCCCTCACCTTCTTCATGGCTATAACCAAGAAATTCAGTAGCACCTAACTCATCCTGCAAACCAAACCAAACATTGTCGTCTGCTGTATCACCAGAGCCTTTCCAGTTTTTCTTAGCTTCAGCTTTTTGCAAAGCCATAGCCTCATCAAAACCTTGTTTCTCAACTGTAATGCCACGTGCCTTCAAAGCATCTTCGGTCAAATCAAGCGGGAAGCCATAAGTATCGTACAGTTTAAAAGCAACACCACCTTCAAGCGCATCGCCAGATTTCAATGCAGACGTTTCTTCATCCAAGAGTTTTAAACCACGCTCGAGCGTTTTGCGAAACCGTTGTTCTTCCAAATGAAGTGTTTCACTGATCAAACTTTCACCGCGCACCAAATCAGGATACGCCTGCCCCATCTCACGAATAAGCGCTGGTAATAATTTATACATAAGCGGTTCTCTAGCGCCCAGCAATTCAGCATGGCGCATGGCGCGGCGCATAATCCGGCGCAAAACATAACCACGCCCTTCATTCGATGGCAAAACTCCATCCGCAATGAGAAAACTACTCGCCCGCAAATGGTCTGCAATCACACGGTGCGACGCTTTGCGTGTCCCCTTATCATCACAACCTAGAATATCAACCGAAGCGGCAATCAGGTTTTTAAAAAGATCAGTCTCATAATTATCATGTGTGCCTTGCAATACAGCTGCAATTCGCTCTAACCCCATGCCTGTGTCAATGGAGGGACGCGGCAAATCAAGACGCTCTTTTTCAGTTTGTTCATATTGCATGAACACCAAGTTCCATATTTCAATAAAGCGATCACCATCTTCATCAGGAGAGCCAGGAGGGCCACCAGGTATATGATCACCATGATCAAAGAAAATTTCAGAACACGGCCCACATGGTCCCGTGTCTCCCATCGACCAAAAATTATCAGATGTTGAAATCCTAATAATTTTTTCGTCGCTTAAACCAGCAATCTTCTTCCATAAATCAGCCGCCTCTTCATCTTCAGAATAAACTGTGACAAGCAACTTTTTCTTATCAAGAGCTAAATCTTTAGTGATCAATTCCCAGGCATTACTAATCGCTTCTTCTTTGAAATAATCTCCAAAAGAAAAATTACCAAGCATTTCAAAAAAAGTGTGATGCCGCGCAGTAAATCCGACATTATCCAGATCATTATGTTTTCCACCCGCTCGTACACATTTCTGACTGGAAGTCGCGCGCTTATAGTCGCGTTTTTCAACACCAGTGAAAACATTTTTAAACGGCACCATACCCGCATTGGTAAACATCAATGTTGGGTCATTCAGCGGCACCAAAGAGCTTGAAGGCACAATCTCATGGCCTTTTCCTTCAAAAAACTCAAGGAACGTTTTTCTTATGTCGTTAACACCAGTCATTTTATCCACACCAGCCTACGGTAAATTTGTTTTAATTATTATAATAGTGCCTTTTATCAGGGCTTAAGAGAGAACTCTAGCTTTTCTAAACGAAAGTTCCGCAATTCTTCTTTTATCATCGATTAAAGTGAATTAAGAGCATAAATTCACATAGTAAATCAATAATCAAAAAGTAAGAGATAGCAGAGAAGAATTAATTAACAAACCAACCATAACTGGGATATTTTTAAGTCTTTAGAAGACATCTCTCATAAGACGAAAGCATTCCAGACAAAAATCACTTTCTTTTGTTTTAATCGTTGCTTTCTAGATATCCTAAACATAAAAAAGCCCAGCTCAAAGCCGGGCTTTAATCACATATCTAAAGCATATAGTTAATAACAAGCTCAAATTCGAGTGGTTAAAAACTCATCAATAGCTTATCCCTCTTACACTTCAGGTTCTTCTGTCTCTTCTTCATCAGGTTCAGGAGTACCTTCCAAGATCTGTTCAGCAATCAAACCAGCATTGGCACGAATGGCTTTATCAATCTTTTCATATATCTCAGGATTTTCAGCAAGATACTTTTTCGCATTCTCGCGGCCCTGGCCAATTTTTTCGCCTTCATAAGCATACCAGGCACCTGCTTTATCAACGATCCCGGCTTTCACGCCAAGGTCAACCAACTCACCGGTTTGCGAAACACCCAGCCGATACATAATATCAAACTCAACCTGACGAAACGGCGGCGCAACTTTGTTTTTAACAACCTTCACGCGCGTTTGGTTGCCAACAACTTCATCCTGAGCCTTAATTTGCCCAATACGGCGAATATCCAAACGAACAGAGGCATAAAACTTCAAGGCATTACCACCTGTTGTTGTCTCAGGGGAGCCAAACATAACACCAATCTTATGACGGATTTGGTTGATGAAAATCACCATGGTTTTGGACTTAGAAATAGAGCCCGTAAGTTTACGAAGCGCTTGGCTCATAAGCCGCGCTTGTAGTCCAGGCAAACTATCACCCATCTCACCTTCAAGCTCAGCACGCGGGGTAAGCGCGGCCACACTATCAACCACCAAAACATCAACCGCTCCTGAGCGAACAAGCGTATCAGTAATTTCTAAAGCTTGCTCACCAGTATCAGGCTGAGAAATGAGAAGGTCGTCAATATTAACCCCAAGTTTACGTGCATAAACCGGGTCAACAGCATGCTCGGCATCAACAAAGGCACACACACCGCCTTTTTTCTGCGCTTCTGCAACCACATGCAAAGCAAGCGTAGTTTTACCAGAACTTTCAGGGCCATAAATTTCAATGATGCGGCCACGCGGCAATCCACCAATACCAAGAGCAATATCTAACCCTAACGAACCAGTGGGAACAGCATCAACATCAACATGAAAAGAATCAGTCCCAAGCTTCATAATCGAGCCCTTACCAAAATTCTTCTCAATCTGTGATAACGCTGATTGTAGTGCCTTATCCTTATCCATCATATTCCCTTCAATAACCT
>JAJFHW010000209.1 GCA_021775385.1 Hyphomicrobiales bacterium
CTCGAGCCTGTCATGGGGGCTTTTGCGCACATGGTTGGCTTTTATGAAGATTATGAATCTATTGCACATATCCACCCTATGGGGGCTGAGCCAACCGAAAACACGGAACGTGGCGGACCAACCTTACAGTTTCATATCGAACCTGAACAGGCAGGATATTTAAAATTATTCGCACAAGTTCAAATTGATGGAAAACAGATTTTTGCGCCTTTTAGCATATTGGTTGAATAAAGCTAATATTTCATAGTTAAATTCTCCAAAGCAGGGCCAACAAAAAATTTGGCTCTGCTTTTTCATTTTATAAACTTGTCTTTTCATTTTATTTCAACTATTTTCAATCAACACAACTTTAAAGGACATGAAACTATGCCTAATGACGATATCATGACAGTAAAAGAGCTTGCTGATTATCTGAAAATTGCGGAGAAGACGGCCTATCGCTTTGCTTCTGAGGGCAAAGTGCCGGGCTTTAAAGTTGGTAGCGCATGGCGTTTTAAAAAAGAAGAAATTGATGCGTGGATAAAACGCCAATCCGAAGGTAATACAACAGAGCAAGGAAAGAAATAATGACAACAGCAAAAGTACAAAGCCTTAGCTCCCTCGCATGGTCAATTGCAGAGATTTTGCGCGGTGATTTTAAACAATCCGAATACGGCAAAGTCGTCCTGCCATTTGTTGTGTTGCGACGTCTGGATTGTATCCTTGAATCATCAAAAGATGCCGTGATCAGCGCTTATGGCGCCCTCCCAGAAGGCGTGGATGACCATACTAAGGACATGATGCTTTTTAGCGCCGTTGGTAACGGATTGAAGCTTTATAACGTAAGCAAGCTCACCTTCCAAAAAATCCGTAGTCAGGATGCAGGCGATGTTCATAAAAACCTACTGGATTACATCACAAACTTTAACACCAGCATCCGCGACATTTTCCTCGATAAATTCCTTTTCACCGACCAACTAAAACGCCTTAAAGATGGCGGCATACTATGGCAGGTCTTTGAAAAATTCGCTCAAATAGATTTACACCCAGATAAAGTTTCAAACATTGAAATGGGCTATCTTTTCGAAGACTTAATCCGCAAATTCTCTGAAATCTCGAATGAAACAGCTGGGGAACATTTCACCCCACGTGAGGTTATCCGCTTAATTGTGGATCTATTGCTGATCAATGATGTTGAAGCCCTAACAGGCACAGGGATTATTCGTACGGTTTACGACCCTGCATGCGGTACAGGCGGTATGCTTGCCCTCACGGAAGAAGCGATGATTGCGCATAACGAGAAGATCCGTGTAGAACTTTATGGGCAAGAGTTAAACGGTGAGTCCTTTGGTATTTGTAAATCAGACATGCTGGTAACAGGCCATAACCCAGAGCAGATTGCTTACGGCAACACATTAACCGAGGATGCGCATAAAGATAAGAAATTCCATTACATGCTTTCAAACCCACCATATGGTGTGGATTGGAAGAAATACAAAGACCCCATCATTGATGAGGCAAAAGAAATGGGCGCAGACGGTCGCTTTGGTGCAGGACTGCCGCGCGTATCAGACGGCCAGTTGCTTTTCTTACAGCACATGATTGCAAAAATGCGTGATGATGAGGCTGGCTCTCGCATTGGTATTGTTATGAACGGCTCACCACTCTTTACTGGTGGCGCAAATTCTGGCGAGAGTGAAATACGCCGTTGGATGCTGGAAAATGACTGGGTTGAGGCTATAATCGCGCTACCAACCGACTTGTTCTACAACACAGGCATTCAAACATACGTATGGATGCTAACCAACCGCAAGCAAGACCAGCGCCTTGGCAAGGTACAGCTGATTGATGCCAGCGGCGAACGCTTTTGGAATTCTATGCGGAAAAGTTTGGGAAGCAAGCGCCGAGAAATATCCGATGACGCTCGCAATGAAATTGTGAAGATGTATAGCCAAATGCTGAATGGTAATTCTGGCTGGGGTGAGTATTCAAAGATTTTTGATGTTGCCGATTTTGCATATCGTGAAGTACGCGTCGAGCGTCCGCTAAAGCTAAATTTCCAATTTAATGCTGAGCGCTTAGAGCTTTTGAAAGCAGAAAAAGCATTTATCAGACTACCTGAGGAAGAACAGAACACTCTGCTTGAAGCTCTTTCAACGGATGTGCCAACGGACCTATTTAAAAACCGTGACGTTTTTGAGAAAGCCTTGAAGAAGGCGCTCGGCCCACTTGACTTCAATATTCCAGCGCCTCTTAAAAAGGCGATTCTATCTGCCTTATCTGAAAAGGACGAAACAGCGGATGTTTGTAAAAAAAGTAATGGCACAATAGAGGCCGACAGTGATTTGCGCGACCACGAGCTTGTCCCGCTTAAGGAAGATTGGAAAGATTATATTGAGCGCGAAGTTGAGCCATTTGTGCCAGATGCATGGGTAGATGAAAGCCACACTGATCCAACTGACGGTAAAGTCGGTCGTGTCGGGTATGAGATCAATTTTAACCGCTATTTCTATCAATATGTTCCACCACGCCCTGTCGCTGAAATTGACGACGAACTTAAAACGCTTGAAGCAGAAATTGCCAATTTACTAAAAGGGGTTGCCGCGTGAGTGAATTACAACAATTTATAAACAACCAAGTCCCAGAGGGTTGGACGACAAGGCCATTTTGGTCAATGTTTCGTCGGGTTAAATATACTAATTTCCCAGACGAAGAGTTGTTATCTGTTTACCGAGATTATGGCGTTATTCCAAAAAGCTCTCGAGAAGACAATCACAATAAGGCTTCCGAAGACTTATCAAATTACCAGCTCATTGATAAAGGATGGCTCGTAACAAACAAAATGAAAGCATG
>JAJFHW010000210.1 GCA_021775385.1 Hyphomicrobiales bacterium
ACAAAATATTTTGATCCGAGATCATATATCATTTTATTTCCATGTGTTAACTGTGATCACATTATGTAGTGCTTTTTAGATTGATATTAGATAAAAGAAATTTACAATTCTAACTATCATTTTAGCCTATCCAAATTAGCCCAAACCTTTTGGAATGCAGAGATGATATTTTTTAAATCCTGATCATCAAGATCAAATTGACACATGCCAAACCCCAGGTATGAAGTCTCTTGAAGGTTTTCGGCAATAGGACAGATGCCTTTTTCATATGATACATCGCGTTTGCAAAAATCAGCCGACCAGGGAAAGCCCTTGCTGCCATAAGCTATTTTGTTTTGAAATATTGGAAGTTGATGAACATTTACATATTTGGTAGATATTGCAGCCATTCCCTCAGCTCTTAAAGCTTCAGCAATTTTTTCCTTTTGCACTCCTGTTTCTTCAATATCTAATATCATTGAATAGACATAGTAAACGTGAGTGCTGTTTGGCTCGACCCTTGGTATCTGTAAGCCTTTCAGATCTTTTAAACCATCATTTAATTTCAGGGCAGCATCTTGTCTTTTTTTAATTAGTGAGGGGAGTTTTTTTAATTGCTCTCTGCCGATTGCGCATTCAATTTCGCCCAGTCTGAAATTATAACCGACCATATTTGTAAGATCAGCTTCTGGCCGATCCTCAAGAATTGCTTCAGCATGATTCCGAATTAATCTGCATTTTTCCGCAAGTCCATCATCGTTTGTTACAATCACACCACCTTCGCCAGTGTGAATATGTTTGTGATAATTAAGACTGAAACCGCCGATATCACCAATTGTTCCAGCATGCCGACCATTATAGATGGCCCCTGGAGCTTGTGCTGTATCTGAGATGATCTTCAGATTGTGACGTTTAGCAATTTCCATTATTTCAAGCATGTTTGCCGATTGACCAAAAATATCAACAACCATTATGGCTTTGGTATAGGGCGTTATATTTGCTTCAATAGATTTTGGATCTAGACAGAAGGTATTTTCTTCAATATCCGCAAATACAGGGATCGCATTCCAATGTAGTATTGCTGTTGCGCTTGCACTCATTGTCCACGGGCTAACTATGATCTCATCACCAGGCTCAATATCTATTGCACCGACGGCTACGATCAAACCTGATGTCCATGAATTCACTGTGATGGCATGTTTTACATTAAAAAACGTCTCACATTCACGCTCAAACCCTTTTACATTTTCACCGCCATTAAAAAACTCACCGTGGCGGGCAATAAATGCGGAGAGATTTCCACTTTCAATAACTTTTATGGCGGCTTCTTTTTCAGCTACCCCCATAGTGTTATATTTACTAAAAGGCTTTTCTACGGTTTTGGAACCGCCAAGAAGAGCTAATGCTTGTTCAGAGGTCATATCGTCTTTTTCTCCAGAACAGACAGCATTTGATCAATGATTTCAAATGCTCGCTTGCCTGTGCATAAATTATTTTCTTTATTTTCTAATGCTTTAAAAAGATGCTCAGCAACGTGCAACTGATACTGCAACAAGTCAGATTGAATGGATAAAGGCTTTGCTTGGATAAGTTTTACATCTGAGTTTGAACTCTGTTCAACTGGATACCAATTGATTTCGTTGCCACCTTTTTCATATGTCAGGCGACCATTAGGTGACAGCAACTCAATCGAAAAATAAGATAGCGTCTCATCAGGGCTACTTAAAAAGGTTACGTCACCATCTTTATATTTGACATGGACATCTGGTTCACTATCACCGGTTGACAATTGTCTTCCAGCATTTAACATTTGGCTAGATGTCCTGTTACCCAGCCAATAATTTAGCATCTCGAAAAAATGAGACCCATTGTGTAAAAAGCCTTTGCTATATCTGACAACAGCTTTCACTGGTTTTTCAATTATGCCAGCCTCTAACATTTTTTTTATTTCAATTACAGCTGGGTCCGTTCTTCTTATATAATTGACATAAATATCGATATTATTCTCTGAACAAATTTTTAAAACCTCGCGGCATTCTTCACGCTTCATTGCGAGAGGTTTTTCACATAGAATAACCTTTGGAGCCGAGTACGCGACGATAGTTTTGACATCGTCAAGGTGTAGGTGAGTAGGTGTTGCGATTACAACCACATCAGGTTGTTGTTCCTGCAAAGCTGTTGTTAAATTTTCATAGCTCTTACATTTATAAATATCTGTAAAATTGTTTTGTGTAATTTCGCTGGGGTCAACACCTGCAAGCAATTCAAACTCATCATGCATATGGAAAGCACGCGAATGAGTTTTAACACTACCTGCTAATGAGTTTGATAAATCATAACCCAGCCCAATGTTTCCAAGCCCAGCAATCAAAACCTTATAGGTCATGTATCGCCTTTACGTTTTACATGTTGATTTATCGCGACGACATCAGGGTTCGCATCAAGATAATCGATTAATTCAGCACAACTGAATAATTGATTGTCAGGACCAAAATGTTCGATAATATTTTTTAGCAATAAATAATCATCTTTTTCATCCAAGGTTACACCCAGACTCTGCCACCGATTTGATTTGGTTGCTGCAATATAAATTGGCCGAAATAATTCAGGATTTCGTCTAATATGAAAAGTGACATGCTCCCGATCAAGCGGTTCGTTGGTCATACTTTCAGATTTTTGAAGGGCCGATAATGAATAGACCTGAGCCCCCATACCATCTGGAACTCCACCTCTACCGTTGTTCACATAGTCTGCTTCATTTCGGCAATATGTTCGGATTACCTGATCTACGAGTTCAGGGTCAATGATTGGGCAATCACCTGTCACCTCACATATGGCATCTGCTTTAAAATGTTCACCGGCTGCTAACACACGCCCCATAACATCTCCTTCACTACCACGAAACACTTTTACTTCATTATTGATTGCAAATTCTTCTAAGACATCATCAGTTTCATTGGTAGTTGTTGCAATCACAATTTCATTAAGACTGTCGACCGCTTTTAATCTATCAACCAAATGCCCCAACATTGTTTTACCTGAAGCTTCTAATAAATGCTTCCTTGGCAATCTGCTAGAAGAGGATCTTGCGCAAACAATACCGACAACAAATTTTTCTTTTTCTATATTAAGTGCCATTGCATGGGTGTCCCTTTTTTAACTGTTTTTGACACTCGCTTCCCGAGTAATTCATTGTAATATTTTGGCGGTAGACCGTGACCAGGTCTAATTCTTCGCAAGTTTGAAGTCGTGAAAACGTCACCTTTTTCCATGTCTTTTGTGATGTAGATTGATCGCCGTCTTGTACGAGCTTTTTCTTCAGCTTCGGTTGGACCGAATTTCACTTCGCCCAAAGCTTTCCACGCGGTGTTACTTTCCTGAACAAGGCTTTTAAACTCACTTGGCTCAAGGGAGAAAGCTGCGTCAACGCCACCTTCGCTCCTATCTAACGTAAAATGTTTTTCTATGACTGATGCGCCAAAAGCAATCGCAGCGACTGAAGCCCCTACACCCATTGTATGATCGGACAGGCCAACCTCACAATTGAATAACTCACGTAATTTCGAAATGGTGCGTAAATTTGTATTTTCAGCAGATGCTGGGTACGTACTGGTGCATTTTAATAGCACTAAATCACGACAACCTGCAGATCTGGCAGCTTCCACGGCTTCTGAGATTTCAGCTAAGTTTGCCATGCCAGTTGATATGATCAGCGGTTTCCCTGTTGAAGCGGCCTTACTAATGAGTGGTAAGTCAACGCACTCAAACGAAGCAATTTTATAAGCTGGTACATCTAAGGTTTCCAAAAAATCGACAGCGGCTTCATCAAAGGGGGAACTAAAGCAAATAAGACCTTGAGATTTAGCACGCTCGATAATTGGTTGGTGCCATTCGAAAGGTGTTTTTGCTGTTTTATATAGATTATAAAGTGATTGCCCTGCCCAAAGCGATTTTGGATCCGTGATTTGAAAATGCTCTTCTTCACTCTCTATCGTCATACTGTCTTCGGTAAAGGTCTGCAACTTTATGGCACTGGCTCCAGTGCTTGCCGCAGCATCAACAATTGCTAACGCCTTTTCAAGAGACTGGTTATGATTGCCTGACATTTCGGCAATGATAAAGGGGCTTTTATCTGTCCCCCAAAATTTATTTTTCAAGTTTTCTTCACTCATCTTATTGGCTATTTAGAAATTTAATTATTCCGTTGATGGTGCTACAATTCTCGACTTCGTCATCTGGAATTGGGACATTTGTTTTTTCTTCGATTGCTAATAGAATGTTTGAATGATCTAAAGAATCGATACCAGCATCGATGAAATCCTGATCGTCTTTTAATTCTGAAGCATCAAAGCCGACTACGATCTCTTTAATAATTTCATGTATATTTTCAATCTTTAGCATTAGACCCTCTCTATAATGCAAGTTGCCCAGGATAACCCAACTCCAAAGCCACTTAATAATATTGTTTTTGCTGTACCTGGAGTGTTCTCGGCAAGTATTATCGGTATTGATGATGAAATGGTATTTCCGTAATTTTTTGCGAGAAAAGGTGTTTTTCCTTCACTACCAATTCGTTTTGCAATTGCGTCTACTATATATTTGCTGCCCTGATGTAAGACAACTAAATCAATGTCATCAATTTTTAAAGATGTTTGATCAAGAACGCGCTCAACACTCTTTGGCACTTCAACAGCTGCAAAATTAAAAACACTGCGCCCATTCATATAAAGCTGACCGCTTTCATCGATTTTCAAGGATCCATTTTTACTACTATCGATACCAAAATCTGAAGCACCAATTTTCCATGACGGAGACTTGCCAACCCAAGTTGCTGTCGCTCCATCTCCAAAGATCATTGACGTGTCTCTATCGGAAGAATTAATTATCTTTGAATATGGGTCTGCAGTAACCAATATTCCGTTCTCAAACCCCTGACTTTCCATTAGCCCTTTAATGATCGATAAACCTTGCACGTAACCCGAACACCCCAAAGAGACATCAAAAACACAGCATCTTTTATTTAGCTGTAATTTATTATGTAGAATAGC
>JAJFHW010000022.1 GCA_021775385.1 Hyphomicrobiales bacterium
GTATTTCTCCATTGAAGTTTTATATGGAATCCGCGGGAAGTTTTCAGTAACAGCTTGCCCGTCAGCAAACTCAACAAACAAATCACGAAGCACCGGCTCAACCGCTTGGAACACGTCTTCTTGTGTCACAAAGCTCATCTCAATATCGAGCTGATAAAACTCACCTGGGCTTCTGTCAGCCCGTGCATCTTCATCGCGGAAACACGGTGCAATCTGGAAGTAGCGATCAAAGCCAGCCATCATAATCAATTGTTTAAATTGCTGCGGCGCTTGCGGCAACGCATAGAACTTTCCAGGGTGCGTGCGGCTCGGCACCAAAAAGTCCCGCGCACCTTCTGGGCTAGAAGCCGTCAGAATAGGAGTTTGGAATTCAAAGAACCCTTCTTCAATCATCCGGCGGCGCATTGAAGAAATAATCTGAGCCCGCTTCATAATGTTGTTGTGCAATGTCTCTCGGCGCAGATCTAAGAATCTATATTTAAGACGGATATCCTCTGGATATTCAGGCTCACCAAAAACCGGGAGAGGCAATTCATTTGCCGCGCCATGCACTTCCATGTCGCGAATATAAATTTCAACAGCACCTGTTGGTAGCGCATCATTTTTGCTTTCAGCATCACGCGCTTTAACTTCACCATCAATGCGAATGACCCATTCAGCTCGCACCTTTTCAATTTGATTAAATACAGGGCTATCCGGGTCACACACACATTGTGTCACGCCATAATGATCGCGCAAATCAATAAACAATACCCCGCCATGGTCACGCACACGGTGAACCCAGCCTGAAAGACGCACGGTTTCCCCAACATGACTATCACGCAAAGCCCCGCACGTATGGCTTCTATACTCATGTAATTGCTCAGTGGTAGCTGTATCGACTGTCGAATTCATTATGTTAACTCTCGCCCAAAGGTTAGTTTTTAAAGCTTTAGCCTCTTATAGAGGTTCACTTATAGAGGTTCAAAGCGCAAAATACAGACAAAACCACCTATAAACACCTATAATTACCGTGCTTTCACACAAATAAAACTTGATTATGCGGGAAAAACGCATGAGGGGCTTTGTTTGTCAAGTTGCTTGCGCTATTGATAAAGAAGAAAATTGTTAAAGAAGAAAATTGATAGACCAAAAATCAAAAGAAATCAAAGCGCAAGATGCAGATCATAACCTCAACAAATGACCTAACCACCCTTTGCTCAAAATTAAAAAACAGTGACTTTGTTACCGTAGACACTGAATTTATGCGGGAAAGCACCTATTGGCCAGATTTATGCCTCATACAAATCGCCTCAGACGATGAAGAAGCCATAATCGACCCATTGAGCAAAGATCTTGATATGTCATCCCTTTATGACCTCATGGCAGATACATCTGTGGTCAAAGTCTTCCATGCAGCCCGCCAGGACTTAGAAATCTTCTTTAAATTATCAGGTAAAGTCCCAAGCCCTTTGTTTGACACCCAAGTCGCTGCCATGGTTTGCGGATTTGGAGAGCAAATCAGTTATTCAATGTTGGTTCAAAAAATCACAAAAGTTGAACTTGATAAATCGTCGCGTTTTACAGATTGGGCCAAACGTCCTTTAAGTGATAAACAACTCACTTATGCCATAGGCGATGTCACTCATTTGCGAGATATTTACAAACGCCTAAAAACAGATTTAGAAAATAATAAACGCAGCCCCTGGTTAGAAGAAGAAATGAAACTTCTCTCAAGCCAGGAAACATATGACATCCAACCGGTTGACGCCTGGAAACGCATGAAAATGCGCGTCAAATCAAGAAAAGCACTTGGAATATTAATGGAATTAGCAGCGTGGCGTGAAAAACTAGCCCAAAGCGCTAACATTCCTCGCGGCCGAGTACTGAAAGATGACGCCCTGTTTGATATCGCAAACCAGGCTCCTAAAAATACAAAAGACTTAGGCCAATTACGCGCAGTGTCAGAAGGCTTTGCAAGATCTGACAAAGGCAAACAAGTCATCAGTGCAATTGAACGCGGCAAAGCAAAAGACCCAGAAACCATTCCCCCTTTAAAAAAAGGAACGCCCCTGGATGCCCAAGCCATGGCGATTTGCGAGCTTCTACGCGTTCTCTTAAAAGCCACTGCTGCAAGTAATGGCGTAGCCCCTAAAATGATAGCGTCAACGAGTGACTTAGAAAAACTAGCCCTCTCCGACGAAGCAGACATCCCCGCCCTAAAGGGGTGGCGTTATGAGCTGTTTGGCTTACCAGCGCTACGAATTAAACGCGGAGAACTACTTTTAACCGTGAAAAATCAAAAAGTTCAGACTATAGAATCACCATAAAATAAACGATCTTCAATTATGGCTCATTTCTTAGCCGAGTGTGGGCACTAATGATGTTAGCACAGCTACATTATTTCTTATCTTTCAATTCGGCACATAATTTTAAATCATCCGGCACCTGAAACTCTTTTGGAATTTGCTTGAGCTGCTTTTCTAAATCCCAATTTTCAGGTTTTAGTTTATGATCCCACCATTTTGCACCTTCGGCGCCCATCCAGTGTTTGCGGTATCAATACAATTTTGTGCTGTGGTATCACCATAACCAAACTCAACACCACAACATTCACAAATATCAAACGTTGGTAAATGACCTTCCGATCCCCAAATAAAATACTCGTGATCAAGTCCGCAAACACGACAACAATGTAAAGGATTACTGGGCATTGTAATAACTCAAGGGTGATAATATTTAGCAAGATTATATCTTGCTTGGATTGGAAACATTTTAAGAACTCAGTTTAATAATAAAGTTAGTGGTTCCTACTATTTTGTAAACAGCGAAAATGTTAAATTACGAAAAAGGAGCTCAGCCCCCTTCGGACTGAGGGACATGGCGAAGCGACAGCGTAGCCCGGTGCCTAGCACCGCCCCTCGGAGGGCCTGTCACTTCAGTGACAGAATAGCCCGTGAGAGAAAAATAGCGCGGTTGCTAGTGGCAACCTGAAGCGCCACTAAAATCCCCCTACCCAGCAAGCAACCGCATTATCTTGCCACGTGGATTATAGGGCGCATGCTTGCGCCAATCAGACATCGCTGATTTAGCCTCATCAGACCAAACATTCGGCAGCACAACCCGCACACAAACAATCTGGTTTCCATGCCCCTCAAAGCCGCGACGTAAGCCCATATGCTTCATGACAACCTCATCACCATCACGCGTATCACTAGGGATAGTAACTTTCGCAGGCCCATAAATTGTCGGCACATCAAGCTCTATACCAAAGAAACATTCATAGGGAGTAATCGGCACATCTAAATAAATGTCCTCACCTTCCCTTACAAAAAGAGAATGCGGCTCAACCCTGACCTTAACAACAAACGGTTCCCCGTTTTCACCAGGACTTTTCACTCTTAATCTTTGATCAGATTTCACACCAGCAGGAATGTTTATTTTAAATTCTGTCTTACTCGGCAAGCGAACATGTTTCGTTGTACCAACACAAGCTTCAACAAAATCTATACTAAGGCGATATTGTTTCTCACGTCGCCTAGCACCATCACTGCCACTAACGGAAGCATTGTCTTCATCAAAATACGCTTTAGCAGCGTCACTGGAAGAACCACGTTCATTTTTAGTATATTGATGGCCTGTTGTATCTTTAACAGGACTTTCTTTTTTTTCAGAAGTCCGCTCATAAGACCGACGCGGCATTGGTTTACCGCGATAATCAATCCGTCCCATGTCATATTGCACGCGAACTTTCGGATCACCAAGGATCTCAAAAGCGGCTACAACATCCTTAAATTTAGCCTCAGCAGTCTTATCCCCCAAATTACGATCAGGATGGTACAGCAAAGCAAGTTTATGATACGCACGGCGCACCTCTTGGCTACTAGCCGTCACATCTATTCGCAAAATTTGATAAAGCTCGCTCAAGGCAAACCACTCCACACTAAAAATACTGAAATTAACTTTGACTTAGCCCAAGCTAGGCAAGTGCCATGCCAAAGTAGCACAAATGGCCTTATTAACCAAAAAGAACCCAGTCATCAGGGTTAATTGGTTAATGAAAACAGTGATCTAGAAGAATAGTCTTAAGCTAAAAAAGAGACAGGAATTAGAAATTAAGAAAACTGAAAAAACGGCTATCAGAATTAACCCGAAGCTCTGTTTCAATATTTAAAAGCTTCCCCAAAGAGCGCAGACGCTTTTCCAAGCGCTCTCCGTCCAATGCATCATAAGGGTGCGGCAATTCAATCACCAGACGTCCCTCATCATAAAATATCGGCGTTTTAGGGATAATACCAGTAACACCAGCTGAAATCATATGTGCAGTACGAATGGCACCACCAACAATCCGCGCACGTTTAAGTGTGCGTTTATCAAGCAAATCAGAATAGGTTGTCTCAAAACCATCCGAATTTGGCCCATTATGACGAAAGAAGTTAGAAAGTGCCAAAAAAGCACGCCCGGAATGGTCAATTCCAGAATAAACACTATAAGCAATAGCCGCCATAGTCCGCTCAGCTCTAAATGAAGGGTGAGTACGCCATCCAATATCAGAAACCAAACAAGCCGCCTCTCTCAAGCGGGCCTCTTCAGCTGTTTCTTCTAAATCTTCATTTTCAAAAATCGCTTTTGTCCAGTCACAAAGCTCAAAAGCATGGCTTGGAGAACGAGATCGCAAATGCGCTAAATTTTCACATGCAGAAAGCAGCGGATCTTTTAAGCGGTCTTCCTCGCTCAACATACTATAAAGCAAGCCCTCCCTCACTCCGTAATTAGAAGTGATAATCTCAGAAGGCTCAATTTTTTTGATTAATCGTTCAAGCACCAACGCCCCAAAAGGCACAACATGGCGTCTTTGTTTAGAAATCGAGCTAATACCAGGAACATCTTTCAGGTCCGTTTGCTTTACTAGATAAGATGCAAACTCAAGAGCGCTCTCAGTTGTTATTTTATACCCATGCAACACCCGAAGCGGATAAGAATGGGCCGCCATATGTAATTTAACAAAAGCACGCCATGTACCACCAACAAGATAGAAAGAACGACCTTTCCCCTTATCAATCCAGGAAACCTTATCCAAAGCTTCATCAATAATCTTACGAGCTGTTTTCAGATCATTTTTCGACGTATCAATTAATCGCAATCCACCAAGCGGTAGCGTTTCACCTTTAGATAAAGCTTTATTTGAAATATCAATCAGCTCAAGGCTGCCACCGCCCATATCACCAGCTAATCCATCAGCTTTATGGTCACCAGCAAGAACACCAGCAGCAGCCAGTTCAGCCTCAACAACTCCTGAGATAACTTCAATGGGGCGCCCACATATGGCTTCAGCTTTTTCAATGAATTTGGGGCCATTACTAGCCTCCCTAGCCGCAGCTGTCGCAATCACACGAAATTCACTAACTCCAATATGATCAACAACGCTTACAAAACGACGTAAAGCCATTAAAGCACGCTCAACAGCATCTTGACCAAGCTTGCCACTAGTAGCTACTTCACGGCCAAGACCACACAAACACTTTTCATTAAACAAAGGAATGGGGGTTAATGTAACGCCCTCGAAAACAACAAGCCTAACTGAATTTGAGCCAATATCAATCACCGCTACCGGCTTGGTATGCGGCAAAACTCCACCTTTTTTATGATTCAGTCTCAAGGTCGTTATCGCCATTCATTAAATCTATTATTTCTGGCGGAAAATTCTTTTTCAAGGCTTTGCCTCGACCAGATAATGAAGGATTATTCATAAAATAATCCTGCGCACTAAATGGCTCTTCCCCCTCTGGAACATCAACGCGTACTGATGAGCCATCACTTTTAACCATCCAACTTTGCTGATTGTCTTTCAAATTTGCAACCATTATCTGACTTAAAATCTGATCATGCACAGTTCCTGGCTTAATTGGAATAATAGCTTCCACACGGCGGTTCAAATTTCTCTGCATCATATCAGCAGAACTGATATACACAACAGCCTCTTGAGAAGGTAACCCCTTACCCGCACCGAAGCAATAAATCCTCGCATGCTCTAAAAATCGCCCGACAATAGACTTAACGCGGATATTCTCAGAAAGTCCTGGAACCCCAGGCCGTAAACAACAACTCCCCCGCACAACCAAATCTACAGACACACCCTTAGAGCTAGCTTCATAAAGCTTATCAATAACCGTATCATCAACAAGCGAGTTCATTTTCATCCAAATAGCTGCAGGACGGCCAGCTTCAGCATGCTGAATTTCTTCATCAGTATGTTGCAAAATTCTGTCTCGCAATCCAAAAGGAGACGCCGCCATGCGCTCTAATTCAGCCGGTTCCGCATAGCCAGTAATGAAATTAAAAATCCGTGTCACATCCCGTCCAATAGCTGGGTCAGTCGTGAAATAAGAAAGGTCCGTATAAGATTTTGCCGTTTGGGGGTGATAATTACCAGTTCCCAAATGACAGTAAGTCTTCAGTTCACCATTTTCACGGCGAATAATCTGACAAAGCTTTGCATGCGTTTTTAATTCAAAGAACCCATAAACAACATGTACCCCAGCACTTTCAAGATCACGCGCCCAACGTATATTCGCCGCCTCATCAAATCGGGCTTTAAGCTCAACTACAGCGGTAACGGATTTTCCCGCCTCTGCCGCTTCTTTTAGAGCATGAATAATCGATGAGTTTTTACTGGTTCTATAAAGTGTCCACTTGAGAGAAACAACATCTGGGTCATTTGCCGCTTGTTTCAAAAACTGCAAAACAACATCAAAAGATTCATAAGGGTGATGAACCACAAAATCTTTCTCTTTGATTGCCGAAAAACAATCACCATTATGTTGGCGAACAATCCGCTCAGGAAATCTCTTTGTAAACGAAGGAAAAACAAGATCGCGCCGTTCATCAACAATCAAATCAGCTGTATCATTCAGCCCTAATAATCCTTCTTGAACAAAAACTTCATTGTCTTGAACTTCAAGTTGTTTCACAACAAATTGGCGTAAATCTTCCTGCATAGAGGCATCAACCTCTAAGCGAATAACAGAGCCCCGGCGACGACGTTTCAAAGCAGTTTCAAACAAACGCACCAAATCTTCAGCTTCTTCTTCAATCTCAATATCACTATCACGCAACAAGCGAAACGCACCTTGCGCAAGAATTTCCATCCCCGGAAACAAGCGCGCAGCAAAATGAGAGACAACAGTCTCAAGACGAATAAACCGGATAGCTTTTACTTTCGTCCGGCCCTTAGGAATAGGCAATCTCACAAAACGTTCCGATTGGGGGGGCAATGGCACAAGCGCACGCATCGACGTATCACTTGTTTGCTGTAAGCTTAGCGCAATAGAAAGCCCAAGGTTGGGAATAAAAGGAAACGGATGGGCTGGATCAACAGCAATAGGAGTTAAAATTGGGAAGACTTGCGACATAAAATAATCATCAAGCCAGTCAGATTCAGCAGGTGTCAACTCATCACCCATAATCACATGGATTTTTTCCTGGTCCAAATCTTTCGACAAACTCGTCCAAATCAATTGCTGGTCTTCACTTAATTCAGCAACAGCTTCACTAATCTGATCTAGTTGTTCTTTTGGAGTTAAACCATCTTGACTGGGCGCATCAACTCCCGCCAAAACCTGACCACGCAAACCGGCAACCCTCACCATATAAAATTCATCTAAATTAGAAGCAGAAATAGATAGAAACCTTAAGCGCTCAAGCAAGGGATGAGAAAGGTTCCCAGCTTCCTCTAAAACACGCTTATTGAACTCTAACCATGAAAGTTCACGATTAAAAAACCGGTCCGGTCCGGTAAGGTTAGGTTCTACAACTTGTTCCATCGATGTGCTCATAATCAAAAATTGAAATTAAATATAAAACTATAAGAAAAAAAACGCCCCAAACATCTAAAAAAAATGAGGTTATGCGCTAACTTCAATAACTTGTAGCACAACACCTCATAGCAAATATGACAGTAAGAATGTTAACAGAACTAAGACATTTAGCTAAATCTTGTTCCGGAATAAAGTAAACAGAATGAAAAAAACTAGCTATTTGAGCGCAAAATTTCACCGACAAATTGACGGGTTATTTTCCGACCAGTAGCAAGAGCCGCCTTATCAATCATTTCAACAGCTTGCCCAACAGCTTCAAATGAGCGCTCCATTCGAGGAAGTATGTACTCAATTAATTGCGGTGTCACTTCCAGTTGACGATCTTCAAATTGTTTTAAAAGCATAAACCTTAACAGCATATCATCCGGCGCATCAATACTCACAACAGCAAGGGCCCGAATACGCGAACGTAAATCCGGTAATTCAATATGAATTTGCCCTGGACCAGCCACAGCCGTAAACAATAAGGTAAACCCTTTTTCTTTTGCTAAATTTATCAAATGAAAAAGGGCGTGCTCATCATTAATCCCTTCATCCAAATCTTCGATAACCATCGAAGAAATATCATCTCCTAATGAAGCAAGATCTGAACTTGTAAAATCTACCGCTTTCAGAATTTTTGCGCCAGACGCCATTTGCCACACATGGGCCAAATGACTTTTCCCTGATCCAATAGGCCCTTGCAAAAACATCGAAGGCCCTGGCCAATTTGGCCACCTATCAATTGTTTCAATTGCAGCACGATTGGAATCTGAAACAAAAAAATCTTCAAGTCCAAGGGCTGGTCGATGTTGAAAGTCCAACGTTAATTGCGGCGATGACAAGCTAGGCCCAGATGGCAAGCCTGATCCATTAGCACTTTGCAAATCTGCCTCATTTTTTTTCGTCATATACGAAACATCTACCCACTAAATAAAATTACTTTTTACCGTGATAAAGATCGCTATCCATATAGCGCTCAAGACCAAACCTAACAAGAACCCCAATAACCGCAGCAAGAGGCACCGCGACAAGCATGCCTACAAACCCCATCAAATAACCAAATACAAATAAGGCAAATATCAGCCAAACAGGGTGCAAGTTTACCTGATCCCCAACGATTTTAGGTTGTAGAAAATTACCCTCAATCAACTGGCCTGTTAAAAACACCCCAAAGACCATTAAAATTGAAATCCAATCAGGCCAAAATTGCCCCAGCGCAAAGCCAACTGAAAGCACCAAACCTATGGCAGAGCCTATATATGGCATAAAGCTCAAAACACCCGCAATCACACCAATTAAAAAACCATGCTTTAAACCAACCAACATTAACCCAGCAGAATATATAAACGCCAAGATGAAACAAACCGTCACTTGTCCGCGCATAAAGCCATTTAAAGTGCGGTCAACTTTACGTGCCAAACCGCGTAAAGTCTGAAGATGGTCACGAGGCAAAGTCCGATCAACCCGCTCAATTAACTTATTCCAGTCGAGCAAAAGATAAAAAGCAACAACAGGCGTAATCACAAATAGCGAAACCATATTAACTAGCGCCAAACTGCCATCCCACAAATGTTTGAGAAAGGCACCAAGTTTCAATGAAGAACTATCAGCAAACTGGCGAACAGCTTCCTCAAAACCAAATTCAATAGTGCTCAATTCTTTGCCAAAAAATGTTTGAGAATAATGCCCTATAACCCCCCTCAAACTTTCCATATGCCCAGGTAGTGCAATAGCCAAATCACGAGCCTCACGAACTAAAAACGGTAGCACAGTGATGAGAAATAAAATAATGATCAGAGAAAAAACAAAAAGAATAAGCAAAGTCGCTAAAAAACGAGACATACCTAAGTTGGAAAGCCGATCAGCAATAGGGTTTAAAAAATAAGCAATCGCAGCACCCGCAACAAAGGGAAGCAAAATTGGTCGCAACCAAATCAATCCTGCAATTAATAAAATGCCAACAACACCCCAAAATAAAAATGCTTTTTCCCGAACAGTCATGTCCACCCTACTTTGTTTTTTCAACCCCAGAACGTTTCATTTCTTGATAAAACAGAAGGAACGCTCTTAAATTTTTGTTGAAACGTTTCATTTTCCCCAAAACCTGTACCCATTGTTGAGTGAAACACTCTTAATGCATATGGTTTCACTCTGAATATAGCTTTATCCCCCTATTATGAACCACTTTTTTAAAAAACCAAAAATGACATGGGGAGACACTGGGAAAACTAGAGCTTACCACCTAAAAATGGATGCCGGTTTTAGGGAAAATAACAAACTAAAACAATAGATTAAGCCATATCTACAATACTAGAAATAAGTGAGAGGCTCTAGGGACATGAAGACGTGTAAAACACAGAGAATGAGCAAATGAAAGTTTATCTGGAATATCAGCAGAATTAATAAAAATCTAAAGCTAATCAGTTTAATTCGCTAATAAAATCCATTTATCACCGCTCGGCTGCAAATTCATTCCCGCACTAGCTACTTGCCTGGCAAAGGCTTCAGCGCCACCAGGATACAGACAAGTCACATCAGCGCCGCGAGCCGACAATTTTTCAATATTCAAATCCTCAAGACCATTAATATCTAGAAGCCGCTTACGAATAGATTGCCAATGACGCAAACCACTAAACTTCACATGCATCAAAATACGCGCACCACCAACATCACCCTGCCACCCGGCAACAGGAGCATCTTCTTGTGTTTTGGTTTGCCATGGCAAAACTTCGACAGGCTGCTGGCGGCGAACAACTTGCGGGTTAACCCGCAATAATTTCAACCTTTGTTCAAAAAGACCAAGTGCAACCTCAGCCGCAATGTCTGCCGCGCCAATTGCACTTCCTTCAGGCATCAAATAATCACTCTTATAAGCAACTTCACCAACTCCATCAAAACCAACAAGGTTCAGTCTCAATTTATTCTTAGATTGAGAAGCCGAGAGCAAAGCAATCACTACGGACTTGCCCAGGTAAGCTTTTTTCAACCCCTCTTTCGCAGCTTTGTCTCCGCGAATAAGCGCACTTAAAACAGCATCATCAATGACAGCAAGCCGCTCGCCAATCTTCAAAGGTACAAGCGCATGGGATAAATCAAGAGTATTCCAACTAGAGACCCATTCATCCTGGCTCATAATGGATTTTGTTTTCCCTGATGGCACTTCAAGCAAACCAGCATCAACCACCGGAACAATGATCACCTGGTCACCTTGGCGGTCCCAAAAGGGAAGATTATTTTGTCGCAAAAGGTCCTTCACACCCTTAGCCGAAAACTTAAAATCCATAGTTGCTAAATATTCGGTCGCAGAATTTCTTTCATTCTGTACAGAAAGAGAAGTGATAATTTTAGATAACCCTTTATCATCTAAAGTCGGTAACTTATCATATGAGTTATAAAGCGTTAGGCGTTTTAGTAAAAGAGAGAGAGCCACAGAACGCCCATCAGCAAGGGCAGCCCGTTTAGCGGCAACCGCATCTTTAGCTTCAGCCCAGACCTCAAAATTTGAAACGGTGTAAACAGGGTTATCAGCACGAGTATTCGACTGCGCCAGTACATTGGTAACCAAAACCAAGCTGAAAGTCATGAGTCCAGCAATCAAGACAAGAAAACTGCCTGTAAATTTCAGTCCAAATAAATGTCCAAATGTAAGCCGCATAATTCTATCCCGCCTATGCTAGATAACTGTGCTCAAAACCCAGCCGCTAATTTATTCAGCACTAAAATAAAAAAACTAACCATAACCTTAAACAGACACTAGTGTCCCTTTTTGGCATTTTTTTGTGGCCGACCCCATAGAAAATCAGTTAAATCCCCCACTCTTCCCCAAAATAGCTCACTTTCTCCAGCAAAACAGGGGCAACATAAGAAGATTTCTCTTAAATCACTAACTTTTAGGGCACATTAGGGCTCAGCACACATAAGAAGACTTGATAAGCCCTATAAAAAAACGCTAAGACCATGCCGAAGGGGTTAGCCCCCTATTCTCATACATTCGAGATTAAACAGGATCAAAAAAGCCCTCGGTTATAAAAAAGCCAAAGAGCGTTATAAAAAACCAAAGAGCGTTATAGAAAGCCAAACAGCGCATGTCAGACACACCCAAATCATCTGGTTCAACACAAGCACAAAATCAAGACGGCCTAACCTACGCCGATGCTGGTGTTGATATTGATGCAGGTAACAAACTCGTTGACGCAATCAAACCTTTTATCAAATCCACCCATCGCTCTGGCGTCGTTGGCAATATTGGTGGATTTGGCGGTTTATTTGACTTAAAAGCAACCGGTCTGAAAGACCCTTTGCTCGTCGCTGCTAATGATGGCGTTGGAACTAAATTAAAACTAGCGATAGAAACAGGCATACACGATACAGTGGGCATTGACCTAACGGCAATGTGCGTCAATGACCTCATTGTACAAGGCGCTGAACCACTCTTTTTTCTAGATTATTTTGCCTGTGGAAAATTAGAAAATGGTGTCGCTGAAAATGTCATCAAAGGC